>CAMJVA010000014.1 GCA_946409145.1 uncultured Enterococcus sp.
ATTTCACTAACAGCACCATCTTCTAAAGCAAAAGCTGCGGTTTGAACATCAGCAGGAATAGTTGTGTCAGTAGAATCAAATTTTACCGTGCCACCGTCGTCTTTTGTAGCGGTATCTGTGGAGTAATCTTTTGCTACTTGAGCAAAATCAGTGCCAGAGTTAATGGCAGCAAGTGCTGCATTAGCATCATCTTCAGAAGTTGTGGTAATAATTTGTGCTTCTACTTCTGGGTGGAAAGATTCCCAAGCTGTTTTAAGATCATCATCAGTTAATTTAACGTGAGCTTTTAAAGCTTCTTGATACGCAAGACTTTGTTTAATTTGTGCTTTAAAAGAATTTTTGGTCATGCCAGATTGTTTTAAAACATCTTCAAAAGTATCTCCATATTGATCAGCTGTTTCGTCATATTTCTTTTGTACTTCTTTATCAGTCACTTTGTCCCCGTAATTTTCTTCCATTACTTTATAAATCACCATGTTTTGGACAATTTGTTGGGAAGTAGATTGGGTTTTTGCTTCTTCATAAAAATCAGCAACGGTAATTTTTCCGCCCTTCATGGTCGCAATGACATCAGATGAACTACTAGAACCATTGGAACAAGCAGCTAAAGTGAACACACTTAATGCACTGGCTGCGACTAAAATTAATTTCTTTTTCATAAAGCACCTCTATTTTATTATTTGAATTTTTTTAACAAGCTAACGGTTTATACTATACCATAGTTTTTTACCATTTAAAAAGCACTTTTAAATAGTTTCAAACAAAATTCAAGAAATAGACACAAAAGCCTAAGAAAAATTCATAAAATCACGAATTTTTCTTAGACTTTTTTCTCAAAGCGTAAAAGAAACGTCTCTTTAATCAGCTTTTTTACTTTCTTTTAGGTAAATAATATTTCACGTATTTTGGCTTTTTGGCCGGGGTTAAATCCTCGTTGATTTTTTCTAAAGTTTCATTAATTTGTTCTAAACGTGGTTGGACTTCAAATTTAAAATCTTGAACTAAATTTTCCATATCTTTTTTTAAAGGAGTTAAACTTTTAAAAGCATGACTTAAATTAGCCATGGCAGCTTTTAAACTAGCAAAATTTTTTTGGATTTCTAAAAAAATAGCTTTAAAGTCAGCGACTTCTCCTTTAATTTTTTCTTGGGTGACTTTTCCAGAATCAGGAGCTAAGAAAAGGGCCAAAAGAGTGCCAATAGAGCCGCCAAAAAAGAGTCCTTTAAAAAATTTTTTCATTTTAAAGCTCCTTTGCAATTTTTTCTGCGATCTCTTTCATCTCTTCTTTTGTATAATCTTTTTGGTGATTTCCAAAATGAATGGAAAAATCATCCTCTTTACTATAACGAGGAATTAAATGAATGTGGGAGTGAAAAACAGATTGGTAAGCTAGTTCGGAATTATTATTAATCACATTTAACCCTTTTGCTTTTGGGAAGGCTTTTAGAATGCTGCGAGAAATTTTAGGAAGTTTTGCAAAAACCTTTTCTGCTAACTCTTCGTCATATTCTAACAAATCTTTCACATGTTTTTTAGGAAGAACTAAAGTGTGTCCTTTAGTGACTTGGGTAATGTCTAAAAAAGCATACACGTCCTCATCTTCATACACTTTATAACTTGGAATGTCTCCATTAATAATTTTGCAAAAAATACAGTCTGACATATAATCCCCACCTTTTTTATTCTTAACTTTACTTTATCACAAATTCTTAAAAAAATGGACATAGAATCTTTTTTACCTATGATATACTAAAGATAAGTTAAGGAGGGGAAAAAATGACCTTAAAAATTGAAAACCTTCAAGCAGGTTATGGAAATATGCCTGTTTTAAAAGATATTAATCTTACTGTTAACTCAGGAGAAATGGTGGGGCTCATTGGGTTAAATGGTGCCGGGAAATCCACTACGATTAAAAATATTATTGGCCTACTTCATCCTTACAGTGGAAAAATTTCCATTGATGAGTTGACCTTAGAAAAAAATTTAGCTGACTATCGGAAAAAAATTGGCTATATTCCAGAAACACCGATTTTATATGAAGAATTAACCTTAAAAGAACATTTAGAAATTACGTGTATGGCTTACGATTTGCCTTTAGAAGAAACTATGGAAAAAGCCGCCTCACTGCTAGATTTGTTTCGTTTATCCAATCGTTTGGACTGGTTACCTATTAATTTTTCTAAAGGAATGAAGCAAAAAGTCATGGTGGTGACAGCCCTCATGGTGAATCCTAGTTTATTAATTATTGATGAGCCTTTTTTAGGTCTTGATCCCATTGCCATTCATGATTTGTTGGAATTACTTCAAGAAAAGAAAAATCAAGGGGCAGCCATTTTAATGTCCACTCATATTTTAGCAACAGCGGAAAAATATTGTGATCGTTTCATTGTTTTACACGAAGGACAAATCAAAGCTGAAGGAAGTCTAAGCCAATTACAAGAAGCCTTTCATATGCCAGGGGCGACCTTAGATGAATTGTACTTATCCTTAACGATTAAAGAGGGACGAGTATGAAAAATCTTTTTTTTACCCGAAGAAATTACCAACAAAAAAAATTAGCGAAATATTTACGCTATGTTTTAAACGATCACTTTACTTTACTGATTTTCTTTATTTTTGGTGGGGGATTATTTTACTATAGTCAATTTTTAAAAACCTTAGAAAAGGGAATTTTTGTTTATCTTTTAGCTTTTGTTTTATTAATGGCCCCTTTAAGTCTGGGACATTTAGCTACTTTTTTGCAAAAAGCCGATAGTTATTATTTGCTGCCAAAAGAAAAAGAGTTACCGCAATATTTTCACCAAGCTTTTTTTTATTCCTTAATTTTTCCTAGTGTCGTGTTACTGCTTACGACGGCTTTAGTCGCTCCTTTATTAATTCTTTTAAAGGGCTACACCTTCCTTGATCTTTTTGGTCTTTTTGTTTTGTTACTATTAATTAAAAGTATTGGTTTTTTACTAGAAATAAAACAAAACTACGGAAAATTTTCTCAAGGGAAAAAAATTTACTTAGGTATGACAGGACTTTTTCTTCTTTTAAGTTTAGGTCATGAATTTTTTATTTTACTTGGAATTATTGCAGCTCTTCCTTGTTTTTGGTGGCTATACCGACAATTATTTATGGTGGAAGTGGTGGATCACTTTTCTTGGGAGAAAGGGATTGAAAAAGAAGCCTTACGCCAAAAAAGAATTTTTCAATTTATCGCCTTATTCACGGATGTTCCTGACTTAAAAACAAAAATCAAACGACGAAAATATCTTGATGGTCTTTTACGAGGAATTCAAAAGAAGCAGTCTAACACTTACTTATATTTATATGCTAGACGTTTTCTTCGGGGAAATGATTATTTAAAATTATTTTTTAGTCTCACTTCTTTAGGCATCATTTTAATGTTAGCAGTAAAAAATCATTATGCTTTAATCGGCATTTCTCTTTTATTTAATTATTTATTTGCCTTTCAACTGCTTCCTTTATTTCAAGAATTTGATTATTTAGGGACGGTGAAATTATATCCAGTAGAAAAAAAAGACAAATTAAAAAGTTTCCAAAAAATACTCTTAGGGGCACTTTTTGCAGAAAGTCTGGTGTTTTTAATTGTAAGTTTATTTTTATTGCCTATAAATGACGTTTTATTATTATTTATGTTACTCCTTGGAGAAACTGTCTTATTTACCTTTGTCTATGGAAAAAGTCGTTTGAAAAAATTTTAAAGTGTTTTCTTTTAAAAAAGGAACATATATCCCCTTGACGGAAATAAAATCCCTCGCTAGAATATAAATTGCGCCAAAAACATAAAGGAGGGCAACAACATGGGCATTAGATTAGACAATGATTGGCACTTACAACCCATTGATGGAGACACTGGTCAAGCCTTTATGGGGATCAGAGCCCAAGAAAAAGTGTTCATTAAGCGAAATACCTCTCCTTTTTTAGCTGCTCTTTCCCGAGAAGGGATCACACCTAAACTTGTGTGGACCAAAAGAGCGGGCAACGGCGATGTTTTAACCGCCCAAGAATGGATGGACGGAAGAGTCTTAACACCTAGTGAAGTGGGACGATATCAAGAAGTGATTACGATTTTACGTCACTTGCATCACTCTAGTTCTTTAAAAAATATGTTAGAGCGAGTAGGAGGCAAAAAAGTTTCTGCCTTTGATCTTTTATTACGTTATGCCGGAGACCTTCCCCAAGCTTTAAGAGATAATACGTATTTAACAAAAGTTTTTCGCTATTTAGAAGACAACTTGCCAAGTTATGATGAAAAAGATTATGTGGCTGTTCATGGAGATACGAACCATAGAAATTGGTTATTATCAGATGAGAAAAAATTATACTTAGTGGACTGGGATTCAGCAATGCTTTCTGATCCAGCTGTAGATATTGGTTCTATTTTAGGACGTTATGTTCCTGTTGATAAATGGTCTCCTTGGCTATCTGCTTATGGCATTGTTCCTAAAAAAGATGTGATGGAGCGTATTTTATGGTATGGCACCATGCATCAATTGGAACAAATTAAAGTGCAATATCGTAAAAGAAATTTTCAAAAAATGAATGAAGAAATTTTAGTGTTAAAAAATACTTATAATTATTTATAGAGGGTATTTAAAAGTGTTTCGCTCAGAGAAATGAGAAGACCAATTCAAAAATAGTTTTCTAAATTTTTGTGATTGTTTGACTTATTTTAATAAAGCAACTTTTTAAACACCGTTTATTAAGGAGAGACTATGCTAAAGTCATAGTCCCTTTTTTTGTAAAGGAGAAGAAAATGCGTTTAAGAAATAAACCTTGGGCAGATGAATTATTTTTAGCTCATGACAATTTGTGTTGTCAACATCCAGAAGAATTTAAAGGAAAATGGCAAGAAAGATTTTCTAAAAACCAGCCCTTACACATTGAAGTCGGTTCTGGTAAGGGAAGATTTTTATATGAAATGGCCAAAGCTCACCCAGAAATTAATTATATTGCCGTAGAAATGCAAAAAAATGCCTTAATTTCAGCTTTAGAAATGCTTTTAGCTGACCCGGTTTCTAATTTGCAACTTTTAGTCGCTGATGGAGGAAAAATAACCAATTATTTTGCTAAAGGAGAAGTAAGCCAACTTTATTTAAATTTTTCTGATCCTTGGCCAAAGAAAAAACACGCAAAACGTCGGCTCACTTTTCCGAGTTTTTTAGAACAATACAAAGAAATTTTAATTCCTCAAGGAGAAATTCATTTTAAAACTGATAACCAAGGACTTTTTGAATATTCTTTAAGTTCTTTTTCTAAAAGTGGTTGGATTTTAAAACAAGTTTGGCTAGATTTACATCATAGTGATTATGAAGGTAACATTATGACTGAATATGAAGAAAAATTTTCCCAAAGAGGGGATCGGATTTATCGCCTAGAAGCTTATTATCCTGTGGAAAATTAAAAAAACGTCCTTTAAAAAACCAGTGAGGTTTTTAAAGGACGTTTTGTCTAGGTTAAATTTTTGCGAAAACATGTAATGTCTAAAATATTATCCTGAAAAATAATATCCACTTGGTCAACCATTAAGCCAATGAGATGATAATCAGAAATTTCATGGTGGCTGGTTCCTAAAAGTTCTTCATAATAATCTTCTAAAGAAGGATTTCTTTCTTCTTCTAAGGTGGCTGAAAATAAGGCCACTTCTGCTTCTGTTACTTCAAGCGGGCCTTTTACTTTCATGAAGGAGCCATTTTCTACATATTTAATTTCACACTGAATATCTGAAGCATTTCGAACAATGAAAAAATTCAAAAGTTCATCTAGAATTTTTTTTGCTTTTAAGCGCTCTTCCAAGTCGTTTGTGCTCCTTTCCTAATTTTAAACTATCTAAAACAGGGACCATTAAAGCGGCAATAAATCCCCCAGAAAAACCATTGTTGTAAAGATTTAATCCTCCGTGAAGGTAGCCCACATTGGTCACTAGTGCAATGTGGAAAAAACCAGCTAAAATACCAAAAGGTGCCCCGTAAAAACCAGAAATCGGACCTAAAGTAGTAGAAAAAAGCGCCGCTAATAAAAAACTGGTGGCATTCATATCGTAAATATTAACTACACCTCCCAAATAAACACCTAGTAAAACTGGTAAGGAGTTAAAGGGATGATTTCCATAAGCGGAAAAACCAATTACAGAAATCACTGCCCCAAGTACAGGACCGTTTAATTGACCTTTCATTAAAAGTAAATAGCCAATGGTCAAAAAGCCCATGAGTCCCATGTTAATTAAGGTGGAACCTAATCCTTGTAAGGTGACAAAGTCCGTCATAATTTTTCCGGAACTTTTAAACAAAGTTATTAAATGAAAACTTTTATCTTGTAAACAATAAAAAATTCCTAAGATAAGTAAGACCAAAGAAAAAA
Source organism: uncultured Enterococcus sp. (assembly GCA_946409145.1). Lineage (GTDB taxonomy): Bacteria > Bacillota > Bacilli > Lactobacillales > Enterococcaceae > Enterococcus_J. Next base: position 6,370 of record CAMJVA010000014.1, read on the forward strand.
TAATTAACATCTTTAATAAAAAGTCATGACTGTTGTGAGAAATCACATGATTATTCGTAATTTCCCAACCAAACATGCGAAAAATACCCGTAAGTAACATGCTGATCATGCCACAAGTAAAGCCTACATTATAAAGATTAAATCCTTGAGTAAAACTTTGGAAATGGGTGGCTAAAGGGGGTAAAATAAAACCAATAATAATTCCAGTAAGATAGCCTAGAAAAAGCCCTACACCTAAAGGAAATTTTCCAGAAAAAGCCAGCATACTTACTACAGGAGATAAGGAAGAGCCAAAAAAAGCGACTAAAGCATAACTTTGAAAGGAACGCTTTTGATGAATGGAAAATAAATAGGTTCCTAGTAATAGTGGGAGAGAATTAACAATATTTTTCCCAAAAAAACTAAAACCAGAAATCATAAAAAAGGCAGCCATTAAAGGGCCGGTAATGGGAATTTTTTGCCAAAAGCTAATACCCACAACAAATAAAGTCATCATTCCCCCATTAACAAAAGCCGCACCTAGACCTCCTAAAGCAATATAGTCAGTAATGAGTGGGGAAGGGGAAGTAAAAATTATTTTTAATTGGGTAAAAAGTTCAGGATAGTCACTTAAAATAAAACCTGTGAGCAGTAAAAATAATCCATAAGCAAAAAGTAACGGATAAATTTTATGCTTTTTAGGATAAAGTGTGCGACTATTTTTCGGTCGTAAAATTAATGGTTCACTGTTAAATTTCTCTTGATTTTTTTCCATAAAGGCCCCCTTTTTTTAATAAAAATCCTCTTTCTTTAATTTTTATTGTATCATAGATTGTCTTGACTCTAAAAGAGGAGTAATCTTAAAGAAAATGAAGCAATAACATTTCAAAAATATAGTCTAATCCTTTAAAATGAAAATAGTAGGGAGAGTTTCTGTTGTCAAAAAAGAAAAAAAAGAAAAAATTTCGTTTACTTGATGTTCTCATGGTGTTTATTTTACTTTTAGGAATTGGAGTTTTAGCCTATCCTTTTGCAAGAGACACCTTAAATGATTATTTAGCCCAAGAGCTCATTGCTTCTTACCAAAAAAAAGCCAATGAAAAAAATGCCCAAGAAACGGAAAAAATTAAAGCTAAAATGGCTGAAGAAAATAAGGCCTTAGCTGAGAAAAATGGTACCCCAGGCTTAACGGATTTTAATCAAGCTGTAGATGAAAAAAATGCCCAAAATGTGACCACTGATTTTTTAGCGCAACACACCATTGGCTCTATTACTATTCCCAAGATTTCTATTGATTTACCTATTTTTGATACTACCTCAGAAATTTTTCTCCAAAAAGGAATCACCTTATTACAAGGAAGTTCTTATCCCACTGGAGGAGAAAGCACGCACGCTGTGTTATCTGGTCATCGTGGCTTAGCTGAAGCGAAATTATTTACTGATTTACCTGAATTAAAAATCGGCGATGAATTTTATCTAACAGTGAATAAAGAAACTTTAGCTTATGAAGTAGAAGCTATTAAAGTGGTGAAACCTGATGAAACGGAAAGTTTAAAAATCCAACCGGGACGAGATTTAGTCACTTTATTAACTTGTACCCCTTACATGGTTAATTCTCATCGTCTATTAGTCACCGGTCACCGAGTGCCTTATGTGAAGGCAGCTGAGAAAAAAGTTTTAGAGACGAAAAATAAAAAGGAATATAAATTTATTTTTTGGCTATTAGGAAGTCTTTTAGGTTTAATTTTACTGTTTCTTTTCTTTTATCATTTATTGCGCTACTTAGGAATAAGAAAAAATTCTTACGGTCTTTCTTTAAAAGTAGTGGATAATGAGGGAAAACCTCTGTTAGTTTCAGGAGAGCTTTTAACGAAAAATGGCAAAAAAAATCTTAAAAGAAATGGGCAATCTTTAATTTTAACCACGAATGATCAAGGAATCATGGCAATGGATGACTTAAAGGGTGGCCATTATCAACTGAAAGTAGGAGATGTTTCTTTAGAACTTAAGATTAAAAAAGTACAAGATAACGCCTTTACTCTTTCTCTAAAAAAAGCAGGAAAAGGGATCCTTACGAAAGAAGAAAAAGACTATCTTTTAAAAATGCTTTAAAAAAATTATCAGTAATAAAATTTACAAAAGATGTGAGAGAGTTATTAATTTTACTAAGATGTAATAAAGGACTGAGATAAAAAATCCCAGTCCTTTTTTCAAAAAAGTAGGGGCGAGTGTTCTTATTTTTTAAAGGAAAAAGTTAAAAATTATTTAAGATGTAAAGCAATTATTTTCATAAAAAAGAAAAATTTTCATTTTTTTACAAAAAACACTTTAAAAGAACCAGAAAATTTGACACTTTTTTCAATCTGTCAGTTTTTAAAAAAAATCAAATGTGCTATATTACCTTTCGTACATTTAACGAGGTGAACTGAATGAAACATATAAAAAATACGCTCCACTTATTTCGACTAGACTGGCACCGTTTAAGAAAACATCCAGTGGCTTTTCTTTTGGTCATTGCTTTAATGATTTTACCTTCTTTATATGCCTGGTTTAATATTAAAGCTCTTTGGAATCCTTACGAAAATACGGCAGATTTACCCATTGCGGTTTATAGTGACGACGTGGGGGCCAGTTTTTCCGATGAAAAAATAGAAATCGGTGAGCAGGTTATTGATAATCTTCACGACAATAAACAGTTAGGTTGGCGCTTTGTAAAATCAGAAAAAGAGTTAACTAACGGAGTAAAATCAGGAAAATATTTTGCGGGAATTTATTTACCAAAAGAATTTTCTGAAGACTTATTAAGCTTTACAAAAGGTGAAATTCACAAACCAAAAATTGAGTATTACGTGAACCAAAAAATTAATGCTATTGCCCCAAAAATTACCGACAAAGGTGCTAGTTCCATTCAAAGTACGATTTCTGATGAATTTATTAATACAGCTAGCTCCACTTTAATGAAAGTATTTAATGAAATTGGCTTTGATATTGATTCTAATTTAGTTTCTATTACAAAAATTGAAAGTTTAATTCATGATTTGTACGATAACCAAGATGAAATCAAAGGTTATGCTGATGAAATCGTCGCTTTAAACGGAAAAATGCCAGAGTACAAAGAAAAATTAGCTTTAGCCAATGAATTTACTGAATACTTACCAGAAGTAGATGCGCTTACGCAAAAAGTATTAGATTTAAATGCCGCTTTTCCTGAGTTAAAAGAAAAAGCCAGCATTATTTTAGAAATTGAAGAAAAAATTCCCGAAATTAAAAATGCTGGAAGTCAATTAGCAGAAATTGATAATGATTTTGCGACGATTGAAAAAACCATGAACGATGGAATTTCTGAAGCAAAAGATGGTTTGGTCTTAATTCAAAACGTCCATGAAGTACTTCCTGATATTGAAACTTTAATTAATAATTCTAAAGATTTTGTGGATTTAGGGGAGCAAGGGATTACTGATTTACAAAATAAACTCCCAGATAATCTCAATGAAATTTTAGACACAGTGATTCGCGCCTTAAAACTTTCTGCTTTAAACGTGAAAGAAATTACAGAAAATCTTTCTAATTTAGCCACGACGGAAAATCAAGCAGAAGTAGTGAAAGGCTTAGATAATTTAATTAATAGTGTTTCTAGTCAACAACAAATGTTAACGAATTTAGCAAACTTTTTAACTTATTTAGCTAAAAATAATCCTGATTTAAATCAATATATTACTATCGTCAATAATGCCAACTCTAATTTAGGAGTCTTAAAAGATCGTTTAAGTCAAATTAAAGAACAAGCTGTTGCTGGTAATATGGATCAAGTGAAACAAGATTTATTAAATCTCTCTTCTATGGCACAAGATATTGAAAATAGTTTAGAAGCTTTAGACGGGACGACAATTTCTAATGATCTTTCCAATGCTTTAAGTAAAACTTTAGAAACCTTAAACGCAGCAGACAGTGTTTTAACTAAAGCTCAAGCTATGGACTTAGAAAGCTTTTTAACCAGCACAGAAAAAACAGTAGCTGATGCCATTACTCTTTTAGAAAAATATCAAGCACAACTGCCAGAAATTCAAAAAGAAGTCCACGATGCGAATACTTTATTAAATGGTCATATGGACGAAATTGTTTCAGCCATTGAAACTGGGAGCGATCTTTACAAAAACAAACTCCCAACCTTAGAAGAAAAATTACAACAAGGGGCCGACTTTATTACTAATGATTGGCCAGGAATTAAAGAAGATTTAACGAACACTTTAAAGATGGTCAACGACAAATTCCCCCAAGTGGAAGATGCTTTAAATATGGCTAGCACCATGATTCAAGAAGACGGTCCAATGCTTTTAGAAGGATTAAATAAAGCAGATGCTGCCTTAGATAAATTAGAAGGCAATGTGGACTTAGGGGAAATTATTTCTTTACTGAAATTAGATGCCCAAAAAGAAAGTGACTTTTTCACTTCACCAGTAGAACTGCAAACAAACGCCATGTATCCTATGCCAAATAATGGTTCTGCTTCCACTCCTTTTTACACAGCTTTATGTTTATGGGTAGGAGCGTTATTATTATCTAGTGTGGCTACTACTGATGTTTATTTAGAAAAAGAAGACAAAGATAAATATTCTAAGCGGGAACAATTTTCTGCTCGACTTTTAAGCTTCTTAACCATTGGTTTGTTCCAAGGTATCATTGTTTCTTTAGGAAATTTATTCTTGTTACACGTGTACACAGTAGAACCTGTTTTATCCGTGGTCTTTGCTCTGGTCGTGGCTTTAAGTTTTATGGCAGTGGTTTATATGTTAGCGGCACTCTTTGGTAACCTTGGAAAAGGGATTGCCATTATTATATTAGTGTTATCCATTTCTGGTGGGGGAGGAAATTATCCTATTCAATTATCTGGAAAATTCTTCCAACTCATTAATCCTTTATTACCATTTACCCATGCTGTGGATTTATTAAGAGAACCCGCTGGAGGAATTTATTGGCCGAATGTTTGGCCAGACTTCTGGTTCTTAACGCTTTTATTTGTAGCCGTTATTGTTTTAGGAATTGTTTTTTATCCAAGAATTTCTCGCTTCAGTAAAAAACTCGCTGAGTATTCTCATAAATCACATTTCTTCCATTAAACAAAAAAGGAAACCTGAAAAAAAGGTTTCCTTTTTTTATTTTGTGGTAAAATGAAGCAAAGAAAGAAGATGAGGTGGGTTATGAATCAAGAGCAATTATTTATTCTAGGGGTCATTGGGTTTATTGTGGTCCTGTTAATAGGGATTAAAATATATAATGATATTCAACTAAAAAAAATGGTCACTTTGGCTCAAGGAAGATTTCCGCGAGTCATTCCAGGAAAGGATCGGGAAAAAAGTTTAAAAGAAGCCTTAATGGCTAGTGAAGAAGATAAAAAAGAGGGATTTGTAGATGACTTAACCTGGAGTGATTTAGACGGATATGCCATTTTTCAAATGATTAACCAAACCTTTTCTAGTATTGGAGCAGAAAAATTGTACAAACGTCTGCGCCAAAGTTTTGGCAAAGATCAGGATAAGTTAGAAAATATTATTGCTTATTTTAAAGAACATCCCAAAGAAAAAGTAGAAGCTCAGTGGTATTTTGCGCAACTAGGGAAAAAAGATCACAACTTTGTAGAAAGTTATTTGAAAAATCCTAAAAGCCAAGAAATTGGGAATCCTTTTATGTATTTAGCTTTGGGATTATTACCTTTAATCAGTATTATTTTAATTTTTATTATTGGAGGCACTGGGGTTTTACTATTAATTGCCAGTATTTTATTTAATGTTGTATATTATTTCCGGAAGAAAAATATTTTGGAAACGGAACTAGCCAGTATGGGCTATTTAGTTCAGACCATTCATTGTGCTAAAAGTATGCAAAAAATTAAACAACCGACTCAAGAAGAAATTAAACAAAATTTGAAACCCTTAGAAAAAATTACTAAATTTGCTTTTTCTTTTGCGGCTAAAAGCAATTCTGAAGCAGATATGTTTATGGAATACTTAAATATGATTTTTCTCATGCCCTTTATTTCTTATAATTTTGTGGTAAAAATTTTAGGAAAACATCAAGAAGAAGCGAAGAATTTATGGGAACTTTTAGGGGACGTGGAAAGTGCTGGAGCAATTTTAAATTTTAGAGAAGTGATGCCTTACACTTGTCAACCACAATTTGTTAAAGACATGGCCCTTAAAGGACGGGATGTGTATCATCCTTTGCTAAAAGAGCCTGTTTCAAATAATCTTTCTTGGGAAAAAAATACCTTAGTGACAGGATCCAACGCTTCAGGAAAATCCACCTATGTTAAAAGTGTAGCGATTAGCTGCCTTTTGGCTCAGTCCATTAACACTGCCTTAGCTCAGAGTTTTTCCATGCCTCAAGCGCTGGTTATGAGTTCCATGGCCTTAGAAGACAATATTTTTGAAGGGGAAAGTTATTTTGTGGCAGAAATTAAATCGGTGAAACGAATTATTGAAAAAGTTAAAGCTGGAGTACCAGTATTATGTTTTATTGATGAAATTTTAAAAGGGACAAATACCATTGAACGCATTGCGGCTTCAAGTTCCATTGTTTCTTGGTTATCGGAAAAAAATCTTTTATCCTTTGTAGCCACTCACGATATTGAACTCACGGAAATTTTAAAAGATAAGTGTGATAACGTTCATTTTTCAGAAACAGTGGGAGAAAATGGAGTCTTTTTTGACTATAAATTAAAACAAGGACCTTCAAAAACTAGAAACGCTTTAGCTTTATTAAAAGTTATGAATTATCCTAGTGAAATTGTGGATAAAGCAAAAGAAGAAGCCAGTTATTTTGAAAAAAATAAAGCATGGAAAACTTTAGAAGAATAAAAAATAAAAGGCGTCCTAAAAAAGGGCGCCTTTTATTTTCTTTAAAAACCAATTTCTTTGGTTTTAGTTAAATGTTCATAAAACATTTTGCTGTTTCTTTTTAATAATAAAACCAAAGCATTTAAGACAAAGAGTAATAAATATCCTCCAGCTAACATTAAAAGTCCTAAATAAAATTCTAAGTGAGTGTTTTGACTGTTGTTTAAGGCATTTAAAAGGTAAGGAATAAAGTAATTTAAAATCCCTAATGAAACACCGAATAAAATAAATTGACGGAAGAAAAGGGCTATAAAAGAAACTTTTTCCCCTGAATTTTTCACAATTTTGATTTTTACCACTTTTTTTCCTAAAGTGGCTCCAGAAAAGAAGTAAGGCAAGAGTACAAAATAAAGAAACATTCCTAAAAAGTAAAACCAATAATTATCTTGTGAAAACTGGGAATTGAAAAGTCCCGCTACAAAAAAGAGCAGATCAAAAATCACTAAATCAATGATTAATCCTAAGAGACGACGCCAAAAACTAGCATGCTGACGATCTTTTGTAGCATTGTCATTTAATTTTTCAATAGGAGGGAAAATTTTAGCAAAAAGAGGTTCCAGTGAAAAACCAATCATGCCTCCTAAGGTGTTTAACATTAAATCGTCCACATCAAAAAGGCGATAGGAGCGAGGATAAATAAAATAAAGACCACTTAACTGAGTGAGTTCGAAAAATAGGGAAAGACAAAAACTAAAAAGAGCGACTTTTTTAAATGAGAATTTCCAAATATAACGTAAATATAACCCAAAAGGAACGGTTAAAACCAAATTAAAAAAAGGCTGAATAAAAGCGGCTTGCTTTAAAGCTGGTAAATAAGTACTTGGTTGAGTAATATTTAAAACACTGGTTTTCAAAAAGTAACGAACAACATTAAATGGTTCAAGGTTGT
>CAMJVA010000015.1 GCA_946409145.1 uncultured Enterococcus sp.
AAGATTCTCTTTCTTCTAGCTTAGAAGGTATTGGAGCCACATTAACTATTGTAGATAATAAAGTTCAAATTGCTGAAGATCCAAAAGAAGAAACTCCAGCAAAAGAAGCAGGGCTTTTAAAAGGCGATTTTATTTTAAAAGTGGATGGAAAAGATGTTTCTGGACTACCTTTAGATGAAGTAGTGGCAAAAGTCAGAGGAAAAAAAGGTTCCAGTGTGACTTTAACCATTGAAAGACAAACAGAAACGTTTGATGTGACGTTAAAAAGAGCAAGTATTCCCATTGCATCAGTGACTGGTAAAATGCAAAACGATACAGTAGGTTATCTTTCAATTACAAGTTTTTCTGAAGATACCGCTGGACAATTTAAAAAAGAAATTGAAAAATTACGAGAATTAGGGGCTACCCGTTTTATTTTTGATTTGCGCCAAAATCCTGGAGGCTTTTTAGACCAAGTAGTTAAAATGGGCAGTATGGTTTTAAAAGAAGGCCAAACTATTGTAAAGTGGGATAATAAAAAAGGTGAAGCCAATGAAAGTATTGCCAGCAGCGAATTAGATGAGGGTTTTAAAGTCACTGAACCCATTACTGTTTTAGTAGATGGTGGGTCTGCTTCAGCTGCAGAAATTTTTGCTGGAGCGATTAAAGACCAGGATCGTGGACAAGTGATTGGTAGTCAAACTTACGGAAAAGGGACCATGCAAGATGTGAAAGGTATTGGGGATGAACAATTAAAACTCACTACAGGACACTGGTACACTCCTAATGGCACATCAGTAAATGAAGTGGGTCTTGCTCCTAATATTGAAGTAAAATATCCTGATTATGCCTACGTTGCCCCTCTTGCTTCTTCTTTAACGTTTAAAGAAGGGGATGAAGATGAAAATATTAAAACCATAAAAATTTTTCTTCAAGGACTTGGCTATTCTTTTCCAGAAATCACAGGAACTTTTGATCAAGCTTTAAGTGAGGCCATTGCTGATTTTCAAGGAAAAAATGCTTTGGAACAAACAGGTGAATGGACTGAAGAAACTGCGCAGTTAGTTCAAAGTCAATTAGTCACACAATTAACAAAGGATGATCCTTTTGTAAATAAAGCCCTTGAAGTTTTAGGTGAAGGAAATGACTAAAGATCGCTTCTGGTTTTTATTTAAACAAGTTTTAGTGGTTTTAGCCCTTGTCTTTTTTCTGCGAGGTTTTATTTTAATTCCTATTCAGGTGAGTGGAAATTCCATGAAAAATTTACTTCACCAAGGAGACACTGTGGTCATGGAAAAAATTTCTAAGATTAAACGTTTTGATGTGATTGTTTTTACGAGACCAGATGGCTCTACTTTGGTGAAAAGAGTGATTGGTCTACCTGGAGACAAAGTGGCAGTGAAAGAAGATCAGTTATACATTAATAATAAAGTCGTCTCAGAATCTTTTTTAGCCAAAGAAAAGGAAAAAGATGATAGTTTATTACCTTATACTGCTGATTTTTCTTTAGTTGATTTAACAGGAGAAGAAAAATTAGGCGAAGATATGTATTTTGTGATGGGGGATAATCGGCGCATGTCGAAAGATTCTCGCTCTTTTGGGCCCATTTCTGCTAGTGAAATTATGGGAAAAGCCCGCTTTGTCTATTATCCTTTAAAAAATTTCAAATGGATTAGTTAGTAAGTAGAGCGATTGAGCTCTACTTATTTTTTTAAATTTTTATAAAAAATCACCAGTTAAAGCTGAATGATTTTAAGAAAAATACTGATTTTTCAAGGTTTTTAGAAAATAGAGCAAATGTTCTCTCTTTTCTAAAAGTTTTTTTTGGTATAAAGTAAAGAAGATAATTTTTAAAATTTTATTTAGAAGTAAAAAAGAATTTGTTAAAAACAGTTTTTTGCGAGAAAATTTAAAAGATAAAGACTAATAATCAGTAAGGATGGACTATGAAAACTTCACAGAAAATAATCTTAACCATTGGCACTGTACTCACTGTTGCTGTAGGAGCAGTTTGTGGTTATGCTATAAAAGTGACCAATGATGCGAAAAAAACGGCTAATGCCATTGAAACAGATGTCTCAAGAGATGTTCGACCTGTAGATACTGCTGCGAAAGAACCTATGTCAATTTTACTTATGGGAATTGATGAAGGAACCGTTACTGGAGATTTAGATAGAACAAAAGATTATGTAGGTCGCAGCGACTCTTTAATGTATGTGACTTTAAACCCAGATAAATCTCAAACTACGATTGCTAGTTTAGATCGGGATTTATATATTCAAATAGCTGGTAAGAAAACAGACAGTGGTAATAATTTTTATTCTAAATTAAATAGTGCCTATGCTTATGGTTCAGAAAAAGGAGGAAAAACTGGTGCCGCTAAAATGACCATTGAAACAGTGGAAACTTTACTAGATGTTCCAGTTGATCATTACGTAACCATTAACATGCAAGGAATGGAAGATTTAATAGATGCTGTTGGCGGCATTGAAGTAGATAATAAATACCATTTTGAATTAGATGGAGTGGAACTTTATCCTGGAAAACAACATTTAGCCGGTAAAGAAGGCCTCGCCTATGCTCGCTTTAGAGAATACGATGCTAAAACGGGTATGGGAGACCCTGAAGGAGATGTAGGAAGACAGCGACGTCAACGAGAAGTGGTGGAATTAATTGTTAGAAAAATTTTAAGCTTAGATTCCATTACTAATTATCAAAAAATCTTTAAAGCTGTAGAAAAAAATGTCACAACTGATCTTTCCTGGGACCAAATGATTAATCTTGCTCAAGGATATACTTCTGTTTTAGATAATGTTGTACAACTTCAAGTTCAAGGGCAATATCATTGGTTTGACGGCTATTATCAAATTCCTTCAATAAATGCCTTACTAGAAGCACAAAACACCTTAAAAGAGCAATTAGGCCTAGAAAAAGCGACAACTTTACCAAACTTAGCTGAGCTTGATCCTAATGAATATTATTTTGATGATACTCACGTGGACCCAGATGCAGGAAGTAGAGACTATGTTGATCCTTATTTATATTTTAATGGGCATATTTTAACTCCATATGAATCCATTTGGACGAAAAATTTTGATCTGCCGGCTATTACGGCAAATGGCTCTTCAAGTAATGATACAGAAGATGATTCTGAATATGACAGTGATTATTCTAATGATGTTTATAATGAAGATTATAGTGAAGATGACAATGATAATTATACTGATAACAACGACTATTCAGAAAATGATTCAGCTAATATTTATTCAGAAAATGATAATGACAGTGAAGATTACTAATAAAAAAAGCCAATTAATTTTGGCTTTTTTTATTTTAAGTAAGAAAATTAAATATTTTATGGTACACTAAACTTTTGAAAAGGATGTGATTTTATGACGATTCAATGGTTTCCAGGACATATGAACAAGGCCAAAAGAGAAGTGTCGGAAAAATTAAAATATGTGGATATTGTTTTTGAGTTAGTAGATGCCAGACTTCCCCAATCTTCAAGAAACCCTCTTTTAGGACAAATCATTCAGCATAAACCACGGCTTTTAATTTTAAATAAAGCTGATCTTGCTGATAGTCAAGAAACAAAAAAATGGTTGGATTTTTATCATAAACAAGGAATTTCTGCCATTGCCATTAACGCTAAAGAAGATAATGCTAAAAAAATATTATTAAAAGCAAGTCAAACTGTTCTAAAAGAAAAAAGAGAGCGAGATAAAGCTCGTGGAATTAAAGAACGAGCTATTCGCGGTATGGTTCTTGGAATTCCCAATGTGGGAAAATCAACTTTACTAAACCGATTAGTGGGGAAAAAAATTGCCGCTACAGGAAATAAACCAGGAGTCACCAAAGGTCAACAATGGCTAAAAATTACTGGAAGTTTAGAATTGTTAGACACCCCAGGTATTTTATGGCCAAAATTTGAAGATCCTAAAGTAGCGCAAACTTTAGCTGTTTCAGGGGCGATTAAAGATCAACTACTTCACTTAGATGATTTGGCTTTGTTTGCTTTAGAATTTTTAGGAAAGAATTATCCTGAGTCTTTAAAAAATCGCTACGGTTTTACTGACGAAATTTTGGCAAATACTCCAGTAAATCAATTGCTATTTTTAACTAAAAATCGTGGCTTCAAAGATGATTATGATAAAGGGGCTAATTTATTATTACAAGAAATTAGAAATGGTAAACTAGGTCCTATTACTTTTGATCGAATTGAGGAAACTAATGAGTAAGTCCATTATAGAAATTAAACAAATTTTACAACAAGAAACTGTTTCGCAAGAATTTTTAAAGGAATGGGAAAAAGACTCGCGAAAAGGGGTTCAACAAGCATTAAAAAGTTATTACTTAAAGGAAGAAAAAAGAAAAGCTCAATTTGCTGCTTTTCAAAAAAGACTGGCTTTTGAAAAGGAATTGCACCAAAAAGGATTGAAGTTAGTTGCTGGAATTGATGAAGTGGGAAGAGGTCCTTTAGCAGGTCCTGTAGTAGCTTGTTGCGTGATTTTACCGGAAACATTTTCTGAAGTTTTAGTCACAGACTCAAAACAGCTTTCTTTAAAAAATCGAGAAACTCTTTATGAAAAAATTGAAGACCAAGCAGTGGATATTGGTCTTGGAGTGATTTCAGAAACGGTAATTGACGAGATTAATATTTATCAAGCGGCAAAATTAGCTATGACCCATGCAGTGAAAAATTTAAGTTTTACTCCTGAACACTTGTTAATTGATGCCATGACGTTAGATCTTGATATTCCCCAAACAAGTTTAATTAAAGGGGATGCTAGAAGTGTTTCCATTGGAGCAGCATCCATTATTGCGAAAGTGACTAGAGATCATTTAATGGAAGAATATGACAGGCTTTATCCTGGATATGGTTTTAGTAAAAATGCCGGATATGGGACAAAAGAGCATTTATTAGGATTAGAAAAATTAGGTCCTTGTCCTATTCACCGAAAAACTTTTTCTCCAGTGAAAAAATACTTATAATTTTTTCCTCCGCGTATGTTGTTACGAGGAGGTTTTTTTATGAAAAAAACAATATTACGTCAATTGTATTTGACTCCAGGTGTGGGTAATTTAACCATTCAAAAAATAATGAAACATTTTCCTAAAGAAAAAGAAAATATATCAGCCCTAGAACTGGCTGAGCTTGGAGAAGTTAAAAATATTGCCGGTTTTGTAGAAAGTTTTCAAGAAGTAGAAAGAAAACCTCACTTATTAAAAGAACTGGAAAAAATTCCTCATATTACCATGTTAGATTCTGATTATCCTGAAAGTTTAAAAGAAATGTATCGTTATCCTTGTCTTTTGTTTTATAAAGGAGATCTTTCTCTTTTAAGGAATCCTTCTTTAGGGGTAGTGGGGACAAGAGAAAAAGTTTTTCAAGGAAAAGAAATTCTTCATCATTTAGTGAAACCTTTATTAAAAGATTTAGTAATCGTATCAGGCCTTGCCAAAGGTTGTGACACTTTAGCTCACACTTTAGCTTTGAATGAAAAAGGAAAAACCATTGCTGTTTTAGGAAATGGTTTAGAAACTTTTTATCCTTTAGAAAATAAAGTTCTTCAGGAAAAAATTGCCAAAGAAGGGTTACTTTTAAGTGAGTATCTTCCTTTTGCCACACCTAAAAAACATCATTTCCCCATGCGTAACCGCATTATCGCTGGGATTAGTCTAGGAACGGTGGTTTTAGCTGCTAAAAAAAGAAGTGGGTCTTTAATTACAGCACAGCTTGCTCTTGAACATAACAAAGAAGTTTTTGCTGTTCCTGGAAGCCCTTTAGATGAACTATATAGTGGCTGTTTAAACTTAATTCAAGAAGGAGCAAAATGTGTGCAAAATTCTTCAGATATTTTAGAAGAAGTAAAATTTCTCTTACCTAAATAAAAGGTTTCTTGACAAATCATTTCTTTCTAGCATATGATAGTACCCGATTTCAAAAGTTTTATTAAGGGAAGAAAAAATCCCTTTTTTTAAAATAAGTAGATGCAAGAAAGGAGATTTTTTTTTGGCTTTTAAATATTTAGTAATTGTAGAATCCCCTGCCAAAGCGAAAACCATTGAAAAATATTTAGGACGTAATTATAAAGTTATGGCCAGTGTTGGTCATGTTAGGGATTTACCAAAAAGTAAAATGGGTATTGATATTGAAGATAATTTTGAACCCCACTATATTTCTATTAGAGGAAAAGGTGATGTTATAAAAAATCTTCGTACCCAAGCTAAAAAAGCAGAAAAAGTTTATTTAGCATCTGACCCGGATAGAGAAGGAGAAGCTATTGCTTGGCATTTAGCTTATTTATTAGATTTAGATTTAAATGATAAAAATCGCGTGGTCTTTAACGAAATCACAAAAGAGGCTGTAAAAGAAGCCTTTAAAAATCCTCGTACTATTGATTTAAACCGTGTAGATGCTCAACAAGCAAGAAGAGTATTAGATCGTCTTGTAGGGTATTCCATTTCTCCTATTTTATGGAAAAAAGTTAAAAAAGGACTGTCAGCAGGTCGGGTTCAGTCCATTGCTTTAAAAATTATTATTGACCGAGAAAAAGAAATTCGCCAATTTATTCCAGAAGAATATTGGACAATTGATGGGAATTTCCAAAAAGGAAAGAAAAAATTCAAAGGTAATTTTTACGGAGTTAAGGGCAAAAAAGTAAAATTAAACACTGCTGAAGATGTGAAAGAAGTAATGAGCCTTTTAAATAGTAAAGAATATTTAGTAAGTAAAGTTGAAAAGAAAGAGCGGAGAAAAAAAGCGCCCCTACCTTTCACCACCAGTTCTTTACAACAAGAGGCGGCTAACCGTATTAACTTTCGAACTAGAAAAACCATGATGGTCGCTCAACAGCTTTATGAAGGCATTCATTTAGGGAAAAAAGGGACAGTTGGACTGATTACTTATATGAGAACTGACTCTACTCGTTTAGCGGATTCTGCTAAAAGTGATGCAGCAGAATACATTACAGATACTTTCGGCAAAGAATTTTCATCTCATAAAAAGCAAGCAATTAAAAATCAAAAAGGAGCACAAGATGCCCACGAAGCCATTCGTCCTTCTAGTGTCTTTAATTCACCAGCAGAAATTGGACAGTATTTAGATAAAGATCAGCTGAAACTTTATACTTTAATTTGGAATCGTTTTGTAGCTAGTCAAATGACTCCAGCTGTAATGGATACTGTTAAAGCTACTTTAGAACAAAATACAGTTACTTTTACTGCTACTGGTTCTGTGGTGAAATTCCCTGGGTATTTAAAAGTTTATCCAGAAACGACCAAAGACCAAGATAAGAGTCTGCCAGAATTAGTAGAAGGAGAAATGGTAAAAGCTATTGACCTTGAGCAAAACCAACACTTTACTCAACCTCCTGCTCGTTTTTCTGAAGCCACTTTAATTAAAACTTTAGAAGAATACGGCGTCGGTCGACCTTCTACTTATGCCCCTACTTTAGACGTGATTCAACGGCGTTATTATGTAAAATTAACGAATAAACGTTTTGAACCTACAGAACTAGGGGAAATTGTGAATGCTTTAATTGTAGAATTTTTCCCGCAAATTATTAATATTTCTTTCACGGCAGAAATGGAAAATGATTTAGACCATGTGGAAGAAGGAGAAGAAGAGTGGAAAAAGGTAGTAGATCGTTTCTATCAGCCTTTTGAAAAAGAATTAGAAGAAGCAGAAGAAAAAATCGAAAAAGTGCAAATAAAAGATGAACCTGCAGGCTTTGATTGTGATTTATGCGGCTCTCCTATGGTGATTAAATTAGGACGTTACGGAAAATTTTATGCTTGTAGTAATTTTCCAGAATGTAGAAATACAAAACCTATTGTCAAAGAAATTGGTGTAAAATGTCCCAAGTGTCATGAAGGAGAAGTCATTGAAAGAAAATCCAAGAAAAATCGAATTTTTTATGGGTGTTCCAGATATCCTGAATGTGACTACACTTCTTGGGATAAACCTGTAGGAAGAAATTGTCCTGTTTGTGGGAAAGAACTAGTGGAGAAAAAAATCAAAGGCGGAGGCAAACAAGTGGTTTGTGTCAACGGCGATTACGAAGAAGAAGTCCAAAAATAGGAGGAAATTAATGGAAGCTATTAATGTTATTGGTGCAGGACTTGCAGGAAGTGAGGCCGCTTTTCAAATTGCTTCAGCGGGAATTCCTGTAACTCTTTATGAAATGCGTGGAGTGAAATCTACTCCTGCTCACCATACGGATAAATTTGCGGAACTTGTTTGTACCAATTCTCTTAGAGCTAACCAGCTGACGAATGCTGTAGGTGTTTTAAAAGAAGAAATGCGCCGCTTAAATTCGGTGATTATGGAAGCGGCAGATAAAACTGCTGTCCCAGCTGGGGGAGCACTCGCTGTAGATCGAGAATTATTCTCTCAAGAAGTGACTGATAAAGTAAAAAATCATCCTTTAATCACCGTTGAAACAAGAGAAGTTACTGAAATCCCTGAAGGAATCACTGTGATAGCAACAGGTCCTTTAACGAGTGATTTATTTGCTCAAGAAATTCAAGCTTTTAACGGCTCAAAAGGTTTTTATTTTTATGATGCTGCCGCTCCTATTTTAGAAAAAAGTTCCATTGACTTTTCTAAAGTTTATTTAAAATCTCGCTACGACAAAGGAGAAGCCGCTTATTTAAATTGTCCTATGACTAAAGAGGAATTTACGGAATTTTATCAAGCGTTAATTACTGCTGAGGTGGCACCGACTAAAGATTTTGAAAAAGAAAAATTCTTTGAAGGATGTATGCCCATTGAAGTCATGGCTAAAAGAGGAGAAAAAACCATGCTCTTTGGCCCTTTAAAACCTGTAGGACTTGAAGATCCTAAAACAGATAAAAGACCTTATGCAGTGGTCCAATTACGCCAAGATAATGCCGCTTCTAGTTTGTATAATATTGTAGGTTTTCAAACTCATTTAAAATGGGGAGAACAAAAAAGAGTCTTCCGTCTCATTCCAGGATTAGAAAATGCTGAATTTGTCCGTTTCGGTGTGATGCATCGAAATTCATTTATGGATAGTCCTAATCTTTTAAAACCCACGTATCAAAGTGTGAAAGCCAATAATTTATTTTTTGCAGGACAAATGACTGGTGTAGAGGGCTATGTAGAAAGTGCTGCCTCTGGACTTTTAGCAGGAATTAATGCCAGCCGTCTTTATAAAGGGGAAGAACCCTTAGTTTTACCCAATACCACCGTCATGGGAGCTATGGCAAATTATATTACTACAGCAGATAGTAAACATTTCCAACCCATGAATGCTAATTTTGGTATTTTAAAAGAGCTACCTGAAAGAATTAAAGATAAAAAATTACGCTATGAAGCCTTAGCTAATCGGGCTTTAGAAACTATTGATAAGGTTAAAGAAAGTTTAAATTAATTGGTAAAATCTGGAAAAAGGCATTATTTTTTCCAGGTTTTTCTTATGAATTTTTTTAGAAGAATTCCTGGAAAATATTAAATTTTGTCAATTGTTGATTGAATTCTGACAATTTCATTGTAGAAATACTTTTTTTTTGCTAAAGTGAATATGTTGAAAGGAAGATTAGATGCAAGAATGGACTGAACTTTTTTTCCGTTATCTACAAACTCAAAGAGGCTATTCTCCTTTAACTATTGAAGCTTATGGAGAAGACCTTAAAGATTATTTGAAATTTTTAAAAGACACTGGGAATGCTGATTATTTAAACGTGGAACCTCTCGATGTGAGAAGTTATTTAGGGAGTTTATACGACAAGAAATATGCCAGAAATACCATTGGTCGAAAAATTTCTTCATTACGTTCTTTTTATCAATTTTTATTAAAAAATGAAGTCATTAAAGAAAATCCTTTTTCATATTTGCACTTAAAAAAAAGCGGTCGGCGTTTGCCGCGCTTTTTCTATGAAGAGGAGATGGCTGTTTTATTTGAAACGGCCCAAGGCACAAAACCTTTAGATTACAGAAATCAAGCTTTACTAGAAGTTTTTTATGCAACAGGTCTTAGGGTTAGTGAAGCAGTGAAGTTAAAGATTTCAGATATTGATTTTCAAATTGGCGTGGTGTTACTTCAAGGAAAAGGCAACAAACAACGTTATGTTCCTCTGGGAAGTTTTGCCCAAGATAGTTTATTAACTTATTTTGAAAAAGGGCGTACTCCTTTAATGGAGCATTTTCATGAAGAACATGATTTTGTTTTTATTAATCATTTAGGTCAAGGAATTTCTGATCGGGGAATTCGCTATGTTTTTACCCAGTTGATTAAAAAGAGTTCTTTAACTTCAAGTATCCACCCTCATATGCTTCGCCATACTTTTGCCACCCATTTATTAAACAATGGGGCAGATCTTAGAACTGTTCAAGAGCTTTTAGGTCATGTTAATTTATCCACGACCCAAATTTATACCCATGTCACTACCCAACATTTACAAGAAAGTTATGATCAATTTTTTCCAAGATCATAAAAATTAGGAGGCAATTATGTCAGTTAAAAGTCCATTTCACTCCACGACCATTTGTGCAGTTAGAAAAAATGGTGTCATGGCCATGGCTGGAGACGGCCAAGTAACCATGGGAGAACAAGTTGTCATGAAAGGTACGGCTAAAAAAGTACGTCGTATTTACCATGATGAAGTCGTAGTAGGTTTTGCTGGAAGTGTTGCTGATGCTTTTTCTCTGGAAGAAAAATTTGAAGCAAAATTAAATGAATACAAAGGCAATTTAACAAGAGCAGCTGTTGAACTTGCTAAAGAATGGCGAACACAACAGTCCATGCAAAAATTAGAAGCCATGTTAATTGTTATGAACAAAGAAGAAATGCTGTTAGTTTCTGGAACTGGAGAAGTGATTACTCCTGATGAAGATGGGGTTTTAGCCATTGGTTCAGGAGGAAACTTTGCTTTAGCTGCAGCAAGAGCCATGTTAAAATATGGTGATGAAAAATTAACAGCCAAAGACATTGCTGAAGGTGCCTTAAATATTGCTGCTGATATTTGTATTTTTACGAATCATAATATTATTGTAGAAGAAATTAATTAAGGAGTCATTATGGAACAAGTAAATAAAACCCCAAAAGAAATTGTGAGTGAATTAGATCATTATATTGTGGGCCAACATGAAGCAAAACGGGCAGTAGCCATTGCTTTAAGAAATCGGTATCGCCGTTTGCAATTAAATGAAGAAATGCAACAAGAAGTGACCCCCAAAAACATTTTAATGATTGGACCTACTGGTGTGGGGAAAACAGAAATTGCTCGCCGGTTAGCTAAAATTGTTAGTGCCCCATTTATTAAAGTGGAAGCGACAAAATTTACTGAAGTAGGTTACGTTGGCCGAGATGTTGAGTCTATGGTCAGAGACTTAGTAGAAAATGCTGTGCAAATTGTAAAAGAACAAAAATATTCCCAAGTGTATAGTAAGGCCTTAAAAAACGCTAATGAACGTTTGGCCAAAGCCTTAGTTCCTGGAATCAAAAAAGAAAAAAGAAAATCAGGAAATCAATTTGAAAACATGATGAACATGTTTAATCAAATGCAACAAGGGGAAGAAACAGAAGAAGTTACAGAAGATATTAAAACCAATCGGAAGACAGTTTTAGACCAGTTAGAAAAAGGATTACTAGAAAATCGGGAAGTTACAGTGGAAATTAAAGAATTAAAAGTAGCCCCAACAAACAATGGTTTAGAACAAATGGGCATTGATTTATCCGATACCTTGTCTGCTTTAAATCCGCCGAAAAAAGTGAAACAAACTTTAAGCGTAAAAGATGCTAGAGTTTTACTCATTCAAGAAGAACAAGAAAAATTAATCAATATTGCTGATGTTAATTTAAAAGCTTGTGAATTAGCAGAAAACTCTGGGATTATTTTTATTGATGAAATTGATAAAATTACCTCTAAATCTCAACAACAAGGACAAGTGTCAAGAGAAGGGGTTCAAAGAGATATTCTTCCAATTGTTGAAGGGTCTCAAGTTACTACTAAATACGGTGTTGTTAAAACGGATCATATTTTATTTATCGCTTCAGGAGCCTTTCATGTGTCTAAACCTTCTGACTTAATTCCAGAACTTCAAGGACGGTTTCCAATTCGGGTTGAATTAGAAGATCTTACTAAAGAAGATTTTATTGCTATTTTAACGGAACCTAAAAATTCTTTAATTCGGCAATATACCGCTCTTTTAAATACAGAAAATGTTCAAGTGAAATTCACCAAAGAAGCCATTGAAAAAATGTCTGAAATTGCTTATACTGTCAACGCTCGCACGGATAATATTGGTGCTCGCCGTTTGCATACTATTTTAGAAAAATTATTAGAAGAATTACTTTTTGAAGCATCTGATATGCCATTTACAGAAATCATGATCACAGAAAATTATGTGGAAGAAAAATTAATGGCCATTGTGAAAGATGAAGATTTAAGTCGCTTTATACTATAAGGAGGGACACCGTGAATTTACTTGATAAAATGCGGCAGATGAATGACGCCTTACAAAAAAATAATACTTTTGAATTAACGAAAGAATTGCCTTATGATCATATGGCCAAAGTTTCTGGAGATTTAATTGACGCTAATGTTTACATTATTAACCAAGAAGGGACCTTACTTGGTTATAATGAGCGCCATGATATTAATAATCAACGGACGAAAAAAATGTTAGAGGAAAAACAATTTTCTAAAGACTATGCCGCCGAAGTGAATCGCCTACAGTTTACCTCAGAAAATATCGCGATTGATTCTGACTTAACCGCTTTTCCAGTGGAATGGCGGAGTCATTATCCTTTTGGTGTAACAACAATTGTGCCTATTTTTGGAGCTGGGAAAAGATTAGGAACAATCCTTTTAGCTCGCATGCAAGACCGATTTTCCGATGAAGATTTAGTTTTAGCTGAATATACAGCTACAGTCATTGGGATGCAAATTTTGTATCAAGAATCTAAAGTCAAAGAAGCTGATATTAGAGAAGCTACTCAAGTTCAAATGGCCCTATCTACTTTATCTTATAGTGAAATGAAAGCTGTTAAGGCTATTTTTAAAGCCTTAGGAGACAAGGAAGGTCGTCTAACAGCGTCTTCTATTGCTGATGAAATTGGGATTACTCGTTCAGTCATTGTGAACGCCTTAAGAAAGTTAGAGTCTGCTGGAGTCATTGAATCCCGTTCTTTAGGAATGAAAGGGACTTACTTAAAAGTCTTAAATGATCGCTTTATTCCTGAGTTGATTAAGCAATAATTTTAAGGACAATTAAGGAAGTGTTTTTATGACAACAATTGAAAATGAATTTCTTAAAATTTCCACCAATCAACAAGGTGGAGAACTCACAGAAATTTTTGGCAAAAAAAATAACCTTCACTATTTGCATAATGGAGATCCTAAATATTGGGGAAGACATTCTCCCGTTTTATTTCCGATTGTGGGACGATTAAAAGATGATACTTATTCTTATGATGGGAAAAAGTATCACTTAACCCAACATGGCTTTGCTCGTGATTTAGACTTCCAATTAGTAAGTGAAAGTACCAATGCTTTAACTTACTATTTAACGGATACAAAAGAAACCAAGGAAAAATATCCTTTTTCTTTTGAATTATTTATTTCTTACGAACTCATTGACAGTAGTGTCAAAGTAACTTATGAAGTGAAAAATCCTGCTGAACAAACGATGTATTTTTCCTTAGGTGCACATCCAGCCTTTGTGTTACCTTTAGAAAAAGGGCTTGAATTTTCCGATTATGACCTTACTTTTTCTAAGTTACCAGAAGAAAAACTAGCCTTAGATGGCCCATTTCTAGCCTTAGAAAAAAGTACAAAAAGTGCAGAAAAAATTTCTTTAGATTATGAACTATTTAAAAATGATGCTTTAATTTTTAAAACTTCCGGAAAAGAAA
>CAMJVA010000016.1 GCA_946409145.1 uncultured Enterococcus sp.
CTTCCACGGTTTCTCTTGGTAATTTTCCTTTTTTCCGAGCTGGAGCAAAGCCGACACCTAATTCATAAGCTACTGGACAGCCTACAATAAATCCTCTAGCTTCTGGTCCTACTACCATATCAATGTTTTTTTCTTTTGCATAGTCTACAATTTGTTTTGTTGCTTCTCTGTAAGCATCTCCATCTGCCATTAATGGAGAAATGTCGCGGAAAATAATTCCTTTTTCTGGATAGTCTGGGATACTGGCAATATAGTCTTTAAGATTCATGGTGCTCCTCCTTATTCTCTAACCACTGGGCAATTTTTTCAGGCTCAGTGTAGAGTAAAAATTCTTCTGTTTTCATTTTCTTTTGATAATTTTTTACCATGGTACTGGAAAAAAGATCCTGATTTACGGGATTTTCTACCACATTTAACACACCATTTTCAATGGTGACAAAATTTAGCTGGGAGAAAACTTGGGTCATAAAAATAAATTTCTCATAGGAAAATTTTAAGTACTCAGCGGCTTCATGACTCTTATAGCGCACATCTAGATTTTTTTGTTGCCTAAAAAATTTAAAAAGTGTTCCAAATTCTTCTCTTTTTGGTAAACCATTTAAATAGGCTTGCTCATAAGTGTAACACCATAAGAAAAGTCGCGTACTCTCACTTTTTAAAATAAGTTCTTTTAACTCACTTAAAGAAGTTGGACAATCTACAAGCACTAAATTATCTTCCTTAGAAAGTGGCTCAAGGTCTCTAGGTAACATAATCTTTTTATGGGTAAGTGATAAACGTTTTAAATCTTTTTCATCAAAAACTAAATACCACGTCTTTTCTTCCTCAAGATCTGGCAGATGATTTTTTTGACTACGATAGTCAAAGACTTGCCAACCAGAAATAGCAAAGTCTAATAAAGAAAGCTGTAAGGTTCTTTTTCCCCGCCATTCATTTTGACCTAAATCACACAAAAGGTCAACTAGATTATTAGTATTAAATTCTTTAAACTCTTGGCCAAATTGAAAAGCAATCACTTGAAGCGTTTCATTTTCTTTTTCCAAAGAAAATTTTAAATGGGCTCCTTCAGAAAGAGTTTTTGGATCAGAAATTTTTTGCTGTTTCAACAAAACATGAGGTTTTTCATGGGCATTTCCAAAAGGAGCAAAAGCGTTCATTTGTTGATAAAACTCTAAGCTTAAATCTTCTTTCCTCAAAGAGAAAGTCACCTTAATTTTTTCTTTTTCTCCCATAACACCTGAGTTTAAAAAAGCTTGACTCATTTTCTCTTTAAAAAGAGGCAAATTTTCTACAGGTAAAGAAAAACCAGCGGCCATGTGATGTCCTCCAAAAGCCGTAAACAACTCTTGACATTGACTAATGGCCTCATAAAGATTGAACCCTTCTACACTTCTGGCAGATCCTTTAGCTATCTTTGTTTCTTCATTAATCGTCAAAACAAACGAAGGAACATGTCTTTTTTGCAGTAAATTTCCCGCTACAATTCCTAATATTCCTTCATGCCAATTTTCTTTAGCTACAAAAGAAATGGCATCTTCTTTTGAAACTTGCTCCATGGCTTCAAGAACGGTCTCTTTCACTAAATCTTTTCGTTGAAGATTTGTTTTTTCCACAGTTTGTGCCATGAGTTTAACTTCTTCTTCATGAAAACTGCTGAGTAATTCTACGCCTAAAGAAGCATCAGACAATCGTCCTAAGGCATTTAACCGCGGTGCGATTTGAAAGGCAATGTCCTCTTCATTAGCTTGGGATATATCTTTACTAGTTAATTGAAATAAAGCATGAAGTCCTTGGCGGTCTGTAAAATGCAATTGTTGCAATCCCAACTGGACTAAGGTGCGATTTTCCCCAGTTAAAGGGACTAGATCAGCAATGGTTCCAATGGCTACCAGTTCCAATAATTCTTGAGGTACTTCTTCTAAAAGCGCACAAGCAACTTTAAAACTTACTCCCACACCAGCGAGATTAGGATAAGGATAATTTCCTAAAGGATGTCTTGGATGAACAATACTATAAGCATCAGGTAAAACCTCGGGCATTTCATGGTGATCAGTAACAATCACGTCTACTCCACGACTTTTAGCATAGCTAATGGCTTCGTGACCAGAGACACCGTTATCCACAGTAATAATTAAATTAATGCCAAAATCAATGAATTCTTCGTAGACTCTTTTATTCGGACCATAACCATCTTTAAAACGATTAGGTAAATAATATAAAACATTTCCCCCAACCATTTCAATGGCTTCTTTTAAAACAGTCGTAGACGTAATTCCGTCTGCATCATAGTCCCCATAAATTAAAATCTGTTCATTTTCTAAAATTCCTTGGCGAATTCTTTGAACACTTTTATTTAAATCATACAAAAGACTAGGGTCATGTAAGTCTTCAATTTGGGGAGAAAAAAAGCGGCGAAAATCTTCCTCGCTTTTTAAACCTAATGAATAAGCATATTGAGAAAATTTTTCTCCTAAACCATATTTTTTTAATAATAAATCATAATTTTCAGGTAATGTTTTTTCTGGTAACATTTCCCAATGATAATGGGCTGACTTCAAGAGCTCACCTCCAACTTGCTAATTATAGCAAAATCTCTTGTCTTCTGGCTACTAAAAAATAAGTTTATTAAGAAATACTTCATGAAAAAAAGTAAAATTTTCTTCCTTATTTAAACAAAAAAAAGAGCGAAGACGAAAATGTCTTACGCTCATTGAGCTTTAGCCAAAATAATCAATACCTTCTTTAGGTAAAGGATCTGGTAAAGGATCGCTTTTAAGATTTTTATTTTTTTCTTCGGTGAGTTGTGTTTCGTAGTCAGCTTTTAAACTGGCCATTTTATTCTCATAATCTAAACGAGTATTTTCCACTGCTTTTTTCACTTCTAAAGTGAGATTTGCTTCATTGGTAGACTGTTGCATTTCTAGTTTTTTGACTTGTCGTTTTAAACGGATGAAATTTCCCCAACTGGTTAACATCACCACTAGGGCTCCTAATAACACGCAAAGTAAAATAACTAAAATTAATGGCGCAGAAAAACTAGTGAAAAAAACATTAATTTTAACTGAAGCCATATTTCCTGCTGCAAAAACAACAATTAAAATGACTAAAATTAAACCAACTACTACCTGCCACTGTCGCTTCAAAAAAACTCCTCCTTATTTCTGATTAAAAATTCCTCCTGCTAAAAAATCTCCCACATGAGGAAATAGTGTATACAATCTTGAAGCACCTTCCATAAACCATGGAGCATTCATTTCTCTTTTTTTAGTTCCAAAACAATTAACAATTTTTGTAGCTAACGCTTCAGGTTCTAAAACAAGCCAGTCTACTTTGGCTAAATAGCTTCCTGAAGGATCTGCTTTTGCGAAAAAGTCCGTTCTAATAGGTCCTGGATTAACAGTCATTACTGCCACGTTAAACGGTTTTAATTCTAAGCGCAAGGCATTAGAAAAACCAATCACAGCAAACTTAGTAGCTGAGTAAATACTGGATTTTGATGTCGCCATTTTTCCTGCTTGGGATGCAAAATTAATGATTTGGCCAGATTTTCTTTCAACCATATCTCCTGCAATACTTTGAGTTAAATACATTAGACCTAAAACATTCACTTGAAACATTTTTTCAATAAGAGAATAATCTGTTGCTAAAAAATCAGCAAAGTAACCAAAGCCCGCTGCATTGACTAAAATATCAATTGGACCAATAGCTTTTACCTGAGTTAATAATGCTTCAACACTTTCAGGATTAGAAATATCTAAAGGAAAAGCATAACAAGGTGTCTTTGCTAAAAGAGAACACTCATTCACTACTTTATTTAAAAGAGGCAATCGTCTAGCACAAAGAATAACTGTCCCACCTCTTTTTGCCGCTTCAAGAGCGATTTTTTCTCCCATTCCAGAAGATGCTCCAGTAATTAAAATGGTTTTTCCTCTTAAATCTTTCATGGAATTAGCTCCTTTCTTTTAAGGGAATTTCAAAAGTATCAAAATCTTTCACTACTTTAGTATTTGGGAAAATTTCTTTTGCATCCTCTTCTAGTTTTTTAATATCTTTGCTTAAAAAACGAGCAGAAATATGAGTTAAAAGTAATTTTTTGACATGAGCCCCTTTAGCAATTTCAGCAGCTTGCATATTGGTAGTATGATAATAATTTCTCGCCATTTTTTCTTGCCCTTTTCCAAAGGTACTCTCATGAACCATAACATCGGCGTTTTCAGCTAGCTTCTCAGACACTTTCGTCACTCTAGTGTCCCCAAAAATAGTGACCACTCTTCCTGGACGTTTCTTGCCAATATACTCACTACTTTTCAGCACAGTGCCATTAGGTAATAAGACATCTTGTCCATTTTTTAATTGCCCATATAAAGGACCTGGGGGAATACTTTCTTTTTGTAACTTTTCCACTAAAAGTTCTCCAGGAAGATCAGCTTCTTCTACTCGATAGCCAAAACTTTTAATCCCATGATCTAGTTCCTCTGCATAAACAGTAAAGTTTTTATCAGCAAAAACAATGCCAGCTTCGGTGATTTCTTCATAGAAAATAGGATAAGACAAATGGGTCGTGGAAACTTTTAAAGCACTTTGAACAAATTCTTTCACACCTTTTGGTCCAATAATCGTTAAAGGCAAATCTCCTCCTTGAAAAGATCTAGAGGATAGTAAACCTGGAAGTCCGAAAATATGATCCCCATGTAAGTGAGTAATAAAAATTTTTTCAATTTTTCTAGGGCGAATAGTGGTATGCAAAATCTGCATTTGTGTCCCTTCACCACAATCAAATAACCAAATAGCATTTCTTTCTTCTAAAAGTTTTAAAGCAATACTTGTAACATTTCTTTGTTTTGCTGGAACACCCGCTCCAGTTCCTAAAAATTCTAATTCCATAATCGTCTACTTTCTTTATATGTTTCTTTTACAATAGCATAAAATTTAGTTTTTGCGTGGAATATACCACGAAAAAATTGCCCCTTTAGGAGAATTTTTTTCGGCTTTTATTTTTCCCTGGTGACTATCAATAATTGTTTTAGCAATGGATAATCCTAAACCCGTTCCTTTAGTGGTTCTCGCTTTATCTCCTCGGTAAAAGCGTTCAAAAAGATCAGTTGTTTGTTCTTCTTTTAAACCAATACCATTATCTTTAATGGAAAGTTGCCAATATTTATCTTGTGCTTTTGAAATAATTTCAATCTTTCCATTTTCTTTCGTATATTTTAAAGCATTATCTAATAAAATAATGAGTACTTGTTGCATTTGGTTTTGATCAAATAACACAGGTTCAAAAATTTCGTTTAAAACGGTTAAAGTCTTTCCCTGAGAATGTGCCAATTCTTCATAAGGTTCAATAATTTTTGCTAAAAATTCTTCTGGTTTGTGCCAATTTTTTTCACTTTTCAACTCATTCGCATCATAACGAGCTAATAGCAAAAGATCATTGGACATTTTAGTTAACCGGCGAATTTCCCCTAAAGAATTAGCAATAGGTTCTGAAGCTTCAAGAATGGTTTCATTGGGTTTTAAAAATAAACCTTCTAATTGACTTTGCATTACGGCTAAAGGAGTTCTTAACTCATGGGAAACATTTCCCACAAACTCTTGTTGTTTTTTCCAACTAGTAACAATCGGTTTTAAGGCGCGATTGGTTAAATATCTGCTTAAAATAACAGCAAGCAAAAAAGCTAACAGCATACTGATTAATAAAATTAATTTAAAATGCGCCATACTTTCTTCTAATTGATCCGTGGAAACTAAAACTTGTAAATACGCTAAATCTTCATTAGCTGTTGAAGTTTTAGCTGTGGCAATTCCGTGAAAGTGATGGACAGTTCCTTTTTCATCTGTTGTAGTAAAGGAGGTAATGTCTCCTAGGTTATCACTAGAAAATTTTAAATTAGCTAAAGTTTCATAGCGTAAACCTAAAGCTTTTTCGTTTAAGATGTACCCATTTTTATCTCTTAAAAGAACTATTTGTTGAAAATCTTTTGGTTCTTCTCCTTCTGGTTCTTTTTGATTTTCCATTAAGGGAAAATCTTGAAAAGTGTCCTCTTTCATAAAATTTAATTCTCTATTTAAAGTAGCTGGATTTTCCACTGTCTCTTTTAAACGATCGTCTGTTGCGGCGTACATATTTAAATTTATTCCTTGAAATACCACAATACCTAATACGGTGAATAAAAAAGCAAAGGACAATAAAAAGCCCAAAAAAAGGCGTTTCTTTTGCTTATTAATGAGTTCTTGTTCCATTTAATCCACTCCTTGAAATTGATAACCTACATTACGCAAAGTTTTTATTTCTCCTTTAAATCCTCCTTGACGTAATTTTTTTCGTAGATTACTCATATACACTTCCACTACTGATAGAGCTGTTTCTGAGCGGAAGCCCCAAATTTGATCAAAAATTTGATCTTTGGTTAAAATTTGCCCGGGATTTTTCATTAAATAAGCTAACAGGTCGAATTCTTTACCATTTAAGGAAATCTCTTCTGCAAAATAATGAACCTCATGAGTAGATAAATTTAATTTTAGTCCACCAATTTGAATGACTTTTTCTTCTTTCAATCCTTTGGTTCGTTTTAAAATTGCTTTAATTCTTAAAACTAATTCCTCCCGAAAAAAAGGTTTGGTTAAATAATCATCGGCACCTGTTTGATACCCAACTATTTTGTCTTGGAGTTGATCTTTGGCTGTTAATAATAATACGGGAGTCATGACCTCTTTTTTTCTGAGTTGCGCCAAAATTCCTAAACCATCTATGCCAGGAAGCATAATATCTAGTAAAATAACGTCATAGTTATCACTCAAAGCTTCATTTAACCCCTCAAGACCATTGTTACAAATAGTCACTGTTCCAATTTCTTTTAAAAATTCTCCAGTGGCTTTGGCTAATTGTTCATCATCTTCAATGACTAATATATGAAACATCAATATTCTCCTTTTATTTAAGATTAAGAAAGCGGGACATTAACATGCCCCGCTTTTCGTTCCTGTTTATTCTTTTTCTTGTTTCTTTTGGGCTTTTTTCAATTCGGCTTCTACTTCATCATAGGATAAACGCGTAATTTGTCCACTTAAATTTTGAATGACTAGTTCATTTAAAATACGATTATCTTCCTCTTCAGCAATTAAAACAAGACCTGTTTGTCCTTTAGGAATTTGATCATTTAAATGATCAAAAATAGTTTTGGCATTGGTGACTTCTTTTACATCTTGCACACTACCAATAATGGATCCTGTGAGCCAACCTAAAAGCATCCCTGGTAAACCACCTAAAACACCAATTAAAAGACCAATCATGGAACCTTTTGCACTTTTGTTTTGACCAGTAAAATCAATAAAGTCTTCAATGACAAAAGGATTTTCTTCACTATCTATATGAGATAAGACAGCCATTTGCTCTCCTTTTAAGTTTCCAGTGAGGGCTACTTTTTTAATATTAGAAAATGCTTGATAATTTTTTGCCTCTTCATCAAAATGAATTAGAATAACTCGTTTCATTTCACATCGCTCCTTTAATTTTTCTTTAGGTCTATTGTAGCAATTAAAGAAACATTCAGCAAAATAAAACTATTTCAATTAGACAGCAGAATCTCCGGAAATTTCTGTGGTTGTTTCTTCTTCAGTTTTCTCACTTGCTCCACTTGTCACATCATTACTTGTGACATCACTAGGTCTTCCCATGCCTTTGTTACCTCCAGGACCTGTCATAGTAGCCGTATAAGCACTACCGTCTTGACTTAAGGAATTTGCCGTAGCACTTAGAGTCACTGGATAACTTGTTCCATCAATCGTGATTGTCACTTCTCCTGTGGTTAATTCTGGAGAGGAAAAGACAATTTGTTGGAATTGTTTACTTGGAGAAAAAGTACTTAAGGTTTGACCATTTTGTTCAATGGTCACTTTACTTCCTGTAGTTAATTCATCTAAATAAAAGGCTAAATTCACTTGGGTAGAGTCCTCAGAAACTGTTTGGGCCATACCGGAACTTCCTACACCTAATAAAGTGCCACCTGAAAGAGTATAACTTCCAGCGTAATCGAGAGTCCCATTTCCAGAATTTTCCGGGCCATAAACAGTGACATTCCCTCCAGTCATAGTGATATCCCCATTACTATCTAAGCCGTCACCTTGGGCATTTACGGTAATTGTTCCTCCGTTAATTTCTAAAGTCGAACCATCACTTTCATCCATTGGGCCACCGCCGCCTGTTCCTCCTGACATTTGGCCAGGATTTTGGTTTTCTGTTTTATCACTTGCGGCAGCGTCCTCGGTAGAATTATCTTTTGAAGTGGTGGTGGCATCAGGAGTGTTTTCCCCTGAATCTACTGTACCTTGTTGATCAGGTGGGGTCATACCTTCTGGGGCACCTTGTTCCATGTCCCCACTTGGTTTTTCAGGAGGAGTGGTCCCATCATTTAGCATTTCTCCATCAGAAGGAGTGTCTCCTTGAGCCATATTATGTTGCTGATTATTTGAAGTATTACTTGAAGTGCTAGCTGCAGCGGCATTAATCCCATCATCATTGGCAGTAACATTAATATTGCCACCATTTAAAACAATCGCTTCTCCTTCAATGCCTTCTTCTGATTTTAACACATCCACAGTGCCATCATTAATGGTTAAATTATATTCTGCATGAAGAGCATCGTCTCCAGCACTTATAGAAAATTCTCCTTGATTAATAGTTAAATCTCCATTGGAGTGAAAGGCATCGTCTTTAGAACTAATTGTAAAAGTTCCACTGTCAACCACTAAATTATTTCCTGCTTTTAAAGCTTTTAAACTAATATCTTCACTACTACTCTTATTTTCAGTTATAACATCCACTGTGGCATTTTGTAAATAAAGGGCTGTTTCTGCTTGGATACCATCAGATCCTGTATCAATGGTTAAGTTTCCTCCGTCAATGGCAACATAACCTTTTTCAGTATCCTCTGTGTTAGTGGCTTGAATAGCATCTCCACTAGTTGTTTCTAGATTAAATGTTCCATTTAAAATAGCGACTTTATCTTTCCCTTTTAAAGCATTATTTACGGCTTTCACATTATAGGTTCCAGAAATAAAAGTTAAATCATCTTTTGATTGAATCCCATTATTATAGTTTCCTGTAACTTGTAAACTGCCTGTTCCATTAAAGGTTAAGTCAGCCTTACTGTAAATAGCACTAGTAGGATCATCTGTTTCAGTAGCTTCATAATTTTCTCCATCAGTAATGATATTTTCGCTTCCTTCAGCTAAAGTCACTATGACTTTTTTAGCTTCGACAATATTAATTCCTGGGCCTGTTTCATTAGTTAAAGTAAGACCGTTTAATAAAAGTGTGACCTCTTCTGATGAATCAATGGAAATATTACCAGAAAAATCCCCAGAAAGTTCATAGACCCCTCCTTTTGTAATTTGTAACGTATTATCTTTTAAACTTGCCCCGCTTCCGGAAATATCTGCACTATCGCCACTAAAGGTAATTGTCGTATCCCCTTTTGTAGCGACTGTATAATCCTCGTCTTGATAGTCTCCATAGACATCACTAATTTTATCTAAAGATAAAGCAACTACTTTGGTAGAATCACTAGTGGAAGTACTACTCGTAGTGGCGTTATTTTTATTACAAGCACCTAATAAAAGTGTTGTGGATATTAAAATGATAGGCAAACTTTTTTTAATAGTCATCTTCATTCCTCCTTGGAATTTTTTTAAGAAATATTTTATAGTTCTTCCTTATTAGTGGCGACTCGTCCTAAAGTAATGGGTAAATTCCCATTTCTAACTCGTAAGTCATCTATTAAATTTTTTTGTTCTTTCAGATCTTTTAAAGTAATGGCATAAGTTAATTCAAATAAACTGCCCATTTCCGTAGTTTTTACTTGCTGCATGGTAAAATCACTCGTATATTTTTCTAAAATATCATCAAAAATTCCCGGAAAATCTAAATCTTCAGCTAAAGTAATTTTTAAAGAGCGATCTAAGCCTTCTTTCATTTTCCCAAAAGAAGAGAGAGTTAATCCTAAGTAAAAAAGTCCAGTAACTAAGGAAAATAACCCAGCATAACCTACATAGCCCATGCCAGTTGCCAGTCCCACTCCCATGGACCAAAAAATAGTAACAATTTCTTTTGATCCTCCAGGAACAGAACGAAAACGAATTAAACTAAAAGCCCCTAGAACTGCTACTCCAGCACCTAAATTGCCATTGACTAACATAATCACCAACTGCACCAGTAAAGGCAAAATGGCTAGAGTAATAACAAAGTTTTTCGTATAAGTGTTTTTATACATATAGCAAATGGCCACAACACCACCTAGTACTAAACTTGCTCCCATGGATAAAAGTAAATCGACTAAAGTAAAAGTCACGGTTGTTGTTCCTGTATCAAATAAACTAGCTAGCATAAAATTGTTCCTCCTTGATTTTTTCATTAAGTAAATGGTGTTCGTATACATAAGCATATTTTGAAAAAGAACCGGGATAAATATTTCCTCGACTTAAAAGTTCGCAAAACCAAAGAGGATATGCCCCTAAAGCTTTCACTTCCATTAATACTGGAATATTTGGAGCAACTAATTTTCCTTCCGATCCTTTATCTAAGACTAAATCTTCTGTTCTAAAACGAATATTATGATCAAAAGTCACCCGAAAATCTGAATCTATTTTTCCAAAGTAGGCTTCTCGGTCATAGGAAATGAGAACTTGAGGAAAAAGATGCATTCTTTCCACTAGATAATCCACTTCTTTTTTCACTTGTTGCTCTTCTTTTTTTACTTGAACTTTTCTAGGATGTTGGTTAAAAGTTGCCCATTTGTTGTATGGAATTCCTACGCGTCTTTTGTATACAACGCCTTTCACTTTCTTTTTAATTTCTAAATAAACTACACTTTCCTCATGAGCCAGTCCATAACTTCTTACGCGAAATTTTTCCTTATATTTGGGCTTTTTAATGGACCGACGAATTAACGTGAAATCTTGATCGTCATAATATAAAGACATAATCGTGTGACGTCCATACTGATCTAACGTCATGTGCTTTAAAAATTCTTCTTTTAAAAATAAGTATTGTTTGGTATCCAACAAATATTTCTTTTCTTTTCGTTGGAAGCGATTCTTAAGTTTCATTTCCCTCACCTCGTTTTAAAAGATAAACAATGAACCATAAACGAAGCTTAAAAAAAAGACGAAACTGGAATTTTTCCCAGTTTCGTCTTTTTATCTTCAATTTTTCTTCAAATTTAATCGACAAATTCAAATACAAAGTCTTGAATTCTCACTAAATCTCCGTCTTTAGCTCCTCGACTTCTTAAAGCATCATCCACGCCCATTCCACGTAACTGTCTAGCAAAGCGTCTCGTGGATTCATCATGTTGAAAATTAGTCATAGTAAAGAGTTTTTCTAATTTATCTCCCCCTAAGACCCAAGTGGCATCAGGATCTCTAGCAATGGTAAACTCAGGCTCTCCTTCTTTAAATTCATATAAGACAGTATCATCTTTTTCTTCCAAATCATATAAAGGAAATTCTGGTGTCACTTCTAATAATTCACTTGTTGCTGAAATTAAAGGTTGTAGTCCTTGTTTTGCAATACTAGAAATTGGAAAAACAGGAATTTTATCAGCAAACTCATCTACTTCAGCATAAAGTTTTTCCTTGAATTTTGCTAAATTCTCTTTAGAATCTGGCATATCCATTTTATTAGCGACAATAATCTGCGGTCTTTCTAAAAGACGAAGATCATAAGTTTCTAACTCTTTATTAATGGCGAGATAATCTTCATAAGGATCTCTTCCTTCTAAACCAGACATATCAATGACGTGCCATAAAACTCTGGTTCGTTCAATATGACGCAAAAATTGCGTTCCAAGACCGACCCCAGAAGAAGCTCCTTCAATTAATCCTGGAAGATCTGCTGCTACAAAAGAATTTCCTTCCCCTGCTTCGACCATTCCTAAATTAGGCACTAAAGTAGTAAAGTGATAAGCGCCAATTTTAGGACGAGCGGCTGAAATTACTGAAAGAATCGTTGATTTCCCTACTGAAGGAAAACCAACTAAACCTACATCGGCTAAAACTTTGAGCTCCATTTCTAATTCTCGTTCTTCACCAGGTTCACCGTTTTCTGCTACTTCTGGAGCGGGATTATTATGAGTAGCAAAACGAATATTCCCACGTCCACCGCGTCCTCCATGAGCCACAACTAATTCTTCTCCAGGAATCACTAAATCTCCTAAGATTTTCCCCGTTTGAGCATCTTTTACAGTGGTTCCTACTGGTACTTTAACGTAAAGATCTTCTGCACCGCGCCCGTGCATTCCTTTAGTCATTCCGTTTTCTCCAGGTTTTGCTTTAAAATGGCGATTATAACGGAAATCTAAAAGAGTTCTAAGGCCTTCATCCACCACAAAGATAATATCTCCTCCGCGACCTCCATCACCACCTGCAGGTCCCCCATCTGGTACATACTTTTCTCGCCGAAATGCCACCATTCCGTCTCCGCCTTTACCGGCTTTTACTTGAATAGTCACTTGATCTAAAAACATGGACATGATTGTGTCCTCCCTTTTCCCTAACTTATCTCACTTATTGTACTTGGTTCATTCCAAAAAGTCCACGTAAGAGGGGAAAACTTTTGCTGAATCTTTTGAAAAAGACAAATATTTTGACAATATTTTAATTCAAGCCCAAAATGAAAGTGTAGTTTAAAAAATTAGGCCTTGCCTAAAGGAGGAATTTTCAGTTATGACAGTAAAAGTTGGAATTAACGGTTTTGGTCGCATTGGTCGGTTAGCTTATCGAAGAATTAAAGAAGTTTCTGATGATATTGAAGTAGTAGCAATTAATGATTTAACAAGCCCTGTTATGTTAGCTCAGCTATTGCAATTTGATTCTACCCATGGAACATATCCAGGGACAGTTACTGCAACAGACAATTCTATTGTAGTAGATGGTGTAGAAACTAGAGTGTATGCTGAACCAGATGCTGCAAAAATTCCTTGGGTCAAAGAAAATGGTGTGGATATTGTTTTAGAATGTACTGGTTTTTATACTTCTGAAGAAAAAGCCCAAGCTCATTTAAATGCTGGAGTGAAACGGGTCGTTATTTCCGCTCCTGCTGGTGCAATGAAAACAGTTGTCTACAATGTAAATGATGATATTTTAAATAAAGATGATAAAATCATTTCCGCAGGTTCTTGTACAACAAACTGTCTTGCTCCAATGGCTTATTTCTTAAATGAAGAATTTGGTATTCAAGCAGGTACCATGACTACTGTTCACGCTTATACTTCAACACAAATGCTTTTAGACGGTCCCGTTCGTGGAGGAAATTTACGAGCTGCAAGATCTGCAGCTGATAATATTATCCCTCACTCCACTGGTGCTGCTAAAGCTATTGGCCTTGTTATCCCTGACTTAAAAGGAAAATTACAAGGACATGCCCAACGTGTTCCTGTAGTGGATGGATCTTTAACTGAATTAGTTTCTATTTTAGATAAAAAAGTAACAGCGGATGAAATTAATGAAGCGATTAAAAAACATACTATTGATAACCCATCCTTTGGTTATGACGATCGCCAAATTGTTTCTGGGGATGTTATTGGAACAACTTATGGTTCCATTTTTGACCCTACACAAACTGAAGTAACCACTGCTGGAGATGTTCAATTAGTGAAAACTGTTTCTTGGTACGATAACGAATATGGTTTCACTTGCCAAATGATTCGTCTTTTAGAAAAATTTGCTAATCTTTAATTATTAATTGCCTTAAAT
>CAMJVA010000017.1 GCA_946409145.1 uncultured Enterococcus sp.
TTTTTTCAATTTTATTTAGCGTAATCAACGGCTCTTGTTTCTCTAATTACCGTTACTTTAATGTGTCCAGGATAATCTAAATCATCCTCAATTTTCTTGCGGATATTTCTTACTAAGCGAACCGCGTCTAAGTCAGAAATTTCTTCTGGTTTAACCATTACACGAACTTCGCGCCCTGCTTGAACCGCAAAACTTGATTCAACACCTTTAAAGCCATTGGCGATATTTTCAAGGTTTTGAAGACGTTTAATATAATTTTCTAAAGATTCGCTTCGTGCTCCTGGTCGTGCGGCAGAAAGAGCATCTGCTGCAGCTACTAATACTGCAATAATGCTAGTTGCTTCCACGTCTCCGTGGTGAGAGGCAATGGCATTAATCACTACTGGATTTTCTTTATACTTCGCAGCAAGTTCTGCACCAATTTCTACGTGAGAACCTTCTACTTCATGATCTAGTGCTTTACCAATATCATGTAAAAGTCCTGCTCTTTTAGCTAATTGAATATCTTCTCCTAGTTCTCCAGCTAAAGTTCCAGTTAGTTTTGCTACTTCAATACTGTGGTTTAAAACATTTTGGCCGTAACTTGTTCTAAAATGAAGACGACCTAAAATTTTAATTAAATCAGGATGTAAGGTATGGGCACCTACTTCAAAGGCAGCCGCCTCCCCGTATTCTCTAATTCTTTCATCCATTTCTTTACGAGATTTTTCTACCATTTCTTCAATGCGCGCTGGATGAATACGACCATCAGAAATTAATTTTTCCAAAGTCATGCGAGCAATTTCTCTTCTAATAGGATCAAAACCTGATAAAACAACTGCTTCTGGGGTATCGTCAATAATTAAATCAATTCCCGTTAAAGTTTCTAGGGTTCGAATATTGCGACCTTCTCGGCCAATAATTCGTCCTTTCATTTCATCATTTGGTAATGTGACCACAGATACAGTAGTTTCTGTGACTTGATCTGCTGCAGTTCTTTGAATAGCTAAGGAAAGAAGGTTTTTAGCTTTACGATCCGCTTCTTCTTTAGCACGTTGTTCAGACTCTTTCACCATGACGGCTAGTTCATGATTTAATTCTTCTTCGGTGGTTTTCATAATAATATCTTTGGCTTCATCTTTTGATAAAGCAGCCACACGTTGTAACTCTTGTTCTTGTTTGTCAAT
Organism: uncultured Enterococcus sp.; assembly: GCA_946409145.1. Taxonomy (GTDB): domain Bacteria; phylum Bacillota; class Bacilli; order Lactobacillales; family Enterococcaceae; genus Enterococcus_J. The sequence continues at coordinate 1,167 of CAMJVA010000017.1, forward strand.
GAGAGTTGCTACTTCTTTTTCTCGCTCGTCAATTGTTTGTTGGCGAGAGCCGAGTCTTTCTTCTTTTTCTTCCAGTGAGGTTTCCCGTTTTTCAAGGGTGTCATCTTTTTTATCAAGAGTACGTTCTCTTTGTAATAAGCGATTTTCTTGATTTTTAATTTCTGCTCTTCGTTCTTTCAACTCACTTTCAATTTCTGAACGATACAACTGGTTCTCTTCTTTTGCTTGGAGCAAAGCTTCTTTTTTCAAAGTCTCTGCATCTTTTTTAGCACTAGCTACAATGCCTTTTGCAGTATTATTTGCCCCAACAATTTCTTCATTGTGACGACTTAATTCCTGCTTTTTTCCATAACTTATGCCAACTAGTACGCCAACAATCAATGCTACGATAGCGAGGAGACTGAGTAGAATTTCCATCATTGATCCACCTCCTACTATCATTTAATTATGTTCATGTTTTTTAAAAATTTTCATCTAATGTGTGATGAGATATAAAATGTGTAAAGTACACTCCTTTATTTTAATGTTAATCATAACCAGTGTCAACTAGCAAAGGTCTTTGGCTCCTTTTAAAATAAAAGGCTTTCTTTTTAAATTTTTCGTTATTTTTGTCAGTATTTTTCCCCAAGTGTTACAATAAGAATGAGAAATGGAGGGGCCCTTATGATAAAATATTTTGCCTTGGAAAATAGCGTCTTAAAAGAACAAGAACATTTCACCGAAAAGGTTCCTTGGATTTGTTTAGAACACCCAACTGTAGAAGAAATTAACTTCATTCAAAATAAATATACTTTTCCAAAAGACTATATTACGGCTGTTTTAGATGATACAGAAAATTCTCGTTTTGAAAAATTAAATCAAGAAACTTTTGCCAAAAGTGCCTTAATTCTTTTGCAATTTCCTTTAAATACCTTGTCACCCACTGGCTTTTTACTAACAGAGACCTATCCTTTTTCCCTTATTTTAACTCCAGATAAAAAACTCATTACCGTTTCTAACTATGAGCCTCCTTTTGTGAAAAAGGTCTTGCAAAAAGAATTTCCTGAAAATGCTACTCTTTGGGATATTTTATTTCAACTGATTTGGGAACTCACTTTTGGGTTTAACGAACTTTTAGCCACGATGAAAAAAAATGTCGCTACTTTGGAGAAAAAAATTCAAGTGGCTACTGAAAATGAACAACTTTACCAAATTATGGACATTCAAAAAAGTTTAATTTATTTCCAAGAAGCTACTGTAGACAATCAACAAGTGTTGGAAAATTTTTATAAAAGTGATTTATTACAGTTATCGGAAAAACAACGGGGGCAACTTCACGATATTTTAGTAGAAAATCGCCAAGCACTTATTTCTTCTCGCCTCCAGTTAAAATTAGTTGAGAAAATGAACGAAACTTTTTCTTCTATTGTGTCTAATAACTTAAATAATGTGATGAAAATTTTAACTAGTTTGACCATTGTTTTAACCATTCCCACCATTATTGGGGGTCTTTTTGGAATGAATGTGGCCTTACCTTTTGCCAATCGGCAAGATGCTTTTATTTTAATTTTTCTTGGTACGTTTATTTTATGTATTTTAGCTGTTTACTATTTGCGAAAAAATCGCTTTTTATAGATTTACTTTTAAATGATCCCCAGGACTAGCACAGAAAAATATTTAAAAATAAGTTTTTGAGGTGACATATGGCAAAGGTAATTTTCTCTACAGATACTGGAATGATTTTTAATGAAGATTTTGTGTATGGCACAGACACCTTTGGTTTTTTAATTGACGGCGCTACTGGACTTTTTCCTGAAAAAATCACCCCAGGAAACACTGATGCGCAATTTTTCGCTCATGAACTTGGAAAAAAATTAATAGAAAACTCTTCCCCTTCTCTAAAAGATAAGCTGTTTCAAAGTGTCCATGAACTTTCTTTTTACTTTCCTCAAGAGAAAAAAGATTTCTTTCCTTCAGCAACCCTGGCTGCTTATGAAATAAAAAATGACACTTTGGAGATTTTTTACTTAGGGGATTCACCTATTTTAGTCTATACTACCAATGGTGTGGAGATTTTTTCTGATAAACAGCTGGCCAAAAATGAGCAAAAAGCCATTTTTGAATTAAATAAAAATCTAGCCTTAGGGGATTCTTTAACCCAAGCGACAGAAAAATTAAAGCCACTGCTGAAAAAAAATCGGCAAACTAAAAATACTTCTGCTGGTTACTGGATAATGGATCCCACATCTCATTGGAAAGAACATTTAAATAGCAAAACTTTTCCATTGGAACAAGTGAAAGGTCTTATTTTAGCTAGTGATGGTTTTTATCGCTTAATGGATTTATTTCAAAAAATACCTGTAAAAAGTGCTTTAGAAGAATTAAATACTTACGGGAAAATAATTCAAGCTCTAGATGAATTACGGGCATTAGAAAACGCCCCACAATCTGAGAGCCAATTTCCCCGTTTAAAAAAATCTGATGATGCTAGTGTTTTAGTAGCATTACTTAACTTTGGAGGAACCAATGAAAAAAACGAATAAACAACTTAAAAAATTACTAAAAAATGCCCCAAGCAAAAAAGAAACGAGCAAAGAAAAATTAAGTAGCAAAGAAGAATTACAACAACTCTTAAAAGCCGGAAATATTGACCTTGAAGTGGATAACACCCCTACAGAAGAAAAAGATTTTAATAATTACTTACCTATTTTAAAAGATCAATTCGGAAAAAATTTAATGCAGCGCCCTGTCCAGTGGGATGAAAGTATTTTAAAAAATTATGACCAAGATGATCAAAAACTTTTAACCATTGCCAAAGAAACAGGCTATGGTTATTTCCATGAAGAAGACAATGAAGAAAAATCAGTCATGTTAACGACCCCTTTTGGCATGCCTTATAATCTTTATGCCCAACCTACCCTCCTTGCCTTTTTCAAAAAATGGTTTTTAAAAGATGAAACAGTCTATGAATATGTGAAAAATAATTTAGACGAAGATTTTCCTATTTACTTGAAACAATACCCTAGTGAAGTGTTGCAATATGTTTTAGAGTATGAAATGATTCAAAAATTCAAAGAAAACTTGAAAAAAGCTGGTTTAATTGCTTAAATTAAATAGCCTTTGTTTTTAATAAAATTTCAGAAAAGGAGGTCATAAAATGACCGACAAAATTTTAGTAAAGCGATTTTCCCATACAGATTTAGACGGAGTAGGTTCCGCTTTATTATTGCCTCACATTTTAAAAAAATTACCTGAATTCAAAGACGCTGAATATCTAGGAGTTACTTATTGCGAACCAGGAAACGATGGCACCATTGATCCAAATGTTTTAAAATTCCTCGAAGAAAATGAAGAACCTGTCACACACATTTTCATTTCTGATATTTGCCCTAGTGAAGAAGTCATTGAAAAATTAAAAGACTACTGCAAAGAAAAAAATATTCAGTGGAAAATTTTTGACCATCATATTTCTTCTTCTGGAATGAACGCTCTTTTTCCAGAAAATAGTCGCATTTTTGTAGCCGATGAGACCACTGGCTTAAAACATTCTGGAACTACCGTTATTTTTAAAGAACTTGTAGGAAAAATGCCCACAGAACTTTTTAATGACGAAACTTGGGGCAAATTAGCTCAAGTAGCTGATTGCATTCGCTGTTACGATTGCTGGGATTGGCAAGCAAACCCTGAAGCAAGTTATAAAGAAGAAGCCAAAGATTTTAATAATTTATTTTACTTTTTCAGTTTTGAAAAACGTCTTTCTTTAATGGAAGCAGTCATGGAAAATGGTTTAGCCTACTTAGACCAATATGAAGACATTATTTTAGCCATGAAAGAAAAAGAAGCAGATTATATTAAAGGAAAATTGAAGCATGCTAAATTTGCCAAATTAGACAATTTAACTTTTGCCTATACCTTTGGAGAACAATATCAATCCTCTTTAGGAAACGCTATGGCTCAACTAATTAACCCAGAAACTGAAGAAGTGGTTGATTTCAGTTTAGTGATTGTAGGTAACGGTGTTTCCCTTCGAGCAGTGAAAGACGATGTGGATTTATCTTATATTGCCAAACGTTACTTTAACGGTGGCGGTCACCAAAAAGCTTCTGGAGGAAGTTTTTTCCGCCAAGAATTTTATATGTACGACAGTAAAACAGAACAAGAAAGTCTTTTGTTAACAGCAACTAGCCGGTAACGAATTCTTTTGATCACTTATGCTTAAACTAAGGGCAAACTTCTCATTTTGAAGTTTGCTCTTTTTTAATTTATCCCAATAATTAAAGCAAATAACCTGATAAATTTGTCAATTCCTCGTATAATCAACAGAAGGAGTTGAGAGAAGTGATAATTCATTTAACAAAAGAAGCCCAAGAAATGTTACCTAAAGGGCGAAAAACATTTATTTTAACAACTAATGATGGCTCTAATATTTTTTCTTCTAGTGAAGGCTGTTGTATGATTGGAGATCGTTTCTTACTCGTCGCTACTAATAATATTCCTAGTACTTACACGGAAAAATTTACCCATGGCAACTTAACAATTTATTCCAGTCCTTATGATTTAAATTTTTTATCTGGCAATTTAAAGATCGTCAAAAACCATTCAACAGGATTTTTAAATCTGCAAAATGAAAGTGGTCGTTTAGATGATAATTTAGAAATCAAAATCATCGAAAATTAGACCACAAAAAAAACACTCCCAAAATGAGAGTGTTTTTTTGTAATAATTTTTTGAAATTATAGTTTTTGGTTGTAGTATTCAACAACGAAGGATTCGTCAATATCTTGAGATAATTCTTCACGCTCAGGGTAACGAGTTAAGCTACCTTCTAATTTATCAGCATCAAAGCTAACAAAGGCTAAACGACCTTTAGTTGCTTCTATAGCATCTTTAATAATATCAAGATTTTGTGATTTTTCGCGAACGGAAATAACTTGTCCAACTTCTACTTCGTAAGAAGGAATATCAACCCGTTTGCCATCTACAGTAATATGACCATGGTTTACTAATTGACGAGCTTGACGACGAGTAGTTGCAAGACCTAGACGGTAAACAACGTTATCTAAGCGGCGTTCTAATAAAACCATAAAGTTAGCACCGTGTTTGCCTTCTTTAATTTTAGAAGCTCTTACGAATAAGTTACGGAATTGACGTTCGTTTAAACCGTACATATGACGTAATTTTTGTTTTTCAGTTAATTGCAAACCGTATTCAGAGCTTTTATTACGGCTGTTTGGTCCGTGTTGTCCAGGAGCGTAAGGACGACGGCTTAATTCTTTCCCTGTTTCAGATAATGAAATACCTAAACGACGGGATTGTTTCCATGATGGTCCAGTATAACGTGACATGATTCATCCTCCAATAAATGTTTTTTGGAGTAAAATATGCGAATAAAAATTTCCTATCTGTGCAGTCAAGCCTTCAATCTTCACCTTTGCAGCCGCGGTTACACAATTGAACCTAAAAGGCGCTTCACTGTTGACGAGATACTAATTTTCTGCTGCAGTATTTTACACAAAGTTCATTCTAACAAGTTTTAAGACCTACGTCAAGAAAACTTGAATTTTGCTAAAAAAACTGTGACCCAAAAAAGGCCACAGTTTTTACATATTATTTATTATTTTTCCGATCATAATTTTCATATAAAATCATACCTAAAACAGTAAAGCCAATAGGACCTGCAATCATCCATAAGGTATCTTTTATACCCGCACCTTCTAACAGTGGTTGGAAAATAGTGAAGATATTAGCTCCTAAAACTAAGACAAAAACCACAACGCTGACTAAAATAGTCATTTTTTGACTTTTGAACGCTTCAAAAGGTCGATCTAATCCGTCTTTTGCTTTAAATTTAGGAAAAGCATAAATTAAGAACAAATAAGGTAAGGTCATAGAAACATTGGCCATTAAAGTTAAGATGCGGTAAAAAACACTAGAATCTGGCATAGCAAATGAGGCTAGTAAAATAATAGCCACTACTAAAGCACATTGCGCCCACATAGCATAACTTGGCATGCCATTTTCGTTTAATTCAGTGAATTTTTTAGGCCATAATTTTTTCGGTGTCCCCATGACTAATGTTTTTAGTGGCGTATATGTTAAAGCGAAAAAGGCTCCACTATAAGCTAAAAACATCCCAATTCCTGTATAGCGAGCAAACCAATTACCCACAGTAATCGCGGCAGCTTCACTTAAACCAATTCCTTTACCAAATTCAAATCCTAAATTATTCATCATTACATAACTAATATTTCCTAGGTTAGTAGATTTTCCAGATAAAACCATATCCCAATTCGTAGAAATTCCCCAAAGGAAAATACCCAAGGCATAACCTACAGAAATAATTAAAGCAGAAAGCATAATTCCTCTTGGGAAATTCTTTTCCGGATTTTCTGTTTTATCAACCATTCCTCCAAGAGCTTCTAAACCACCATAGGCAAATATAGCAAATACTGCAAAGCTTAATAAGCTAATTGGTGTTTGATAACCAGGATTAGGTGAATGCATAATATTTTCCATTGGTTGTGCTAATTTTCCACCATTTGCTACTAAAATAATTCCAGAAACAATAATTAAAATAGCATTTAAACTGGTAACCGCAAGTCCTCCCAGACTAGTGATTCTAATAATTCCTTTGACCCCTTTAATGGAAACAAAAGTAACAATGATCATCCATAAACAAGCAAGTAAGCCCACAACTTGAGTGGAACTCATCCCAAACAGAGATAATTTTTGCGTTTGGTCACTTCCGGCAAAAGCTGTGGTAAAAGGAATCCATACTTTTGAAGCGGTAGAAACCATCCACACCACATAAGAGGCAAACCACATGAATGTCCCAATAAAGGCAAATCTTGGTCCTACACTCACTTCAAGCCACTTATACATCCCGCCGTTTTCTCCTTTAATAGAAGAACCGTATTCAGCCATCATTAAAGCAAAGGGAATAAAGAAAAAAATTGCTGCAAGTACATAAAACACAATAGAACCATATCCCATTAAATAAAAGGCTACTGGTCCATTGGCAAAACCAAAGACGGTGGTAAAAATCATCATGGCTAAGGCCACAAGTGTCATACCTTTTGCTGATTTCGACATTAATTTTTAACTCCTTATTGTAAGTTAGATTTTACTTTGCGTAAAAACCCTCAATGATTACCTTACAACGAAAAAAACAAAATCGCAACATCTGAAATTTTATTCACGAAGTTATTTAACTTCAAAATTTTTTTAGAGTGTTTGAATAAAGTGAGAAAAAACATATAAAACTCCCGATAACACCATTACAAAAATAGGATTGCTTTTAAATTTCACCAGTAAAACAACACATAAAATAAAAATAATGAGTGCGGATAAATCAAAATTACTTAAAAGAACACTTTGATTTTGAAATAAAGCACTTAAGGTAATGGACACACCGGCTGTAGCAATCATTGCCACCACAGCTGGACGTAAGGTTTTTAAAACACCTTGGAGTAAATCTAAGGTACGGTATTTTAAATACAAATAAGCAATGACACTTACAATAATACAAGAAGGTAAAATGCAACCTAAAGTAGCCACTCCAGCACCTAAAAATCCTCCCAAACGCAATCCTACAAAAGTAGCCGAATTTACAGCAATAGGTCCTGGGGTCATTTGCGAAATCGTAATAAGATCAGTAAATTCTTTCATGGCTAACCAGTGGTGCGTCGTAACTACTTCATTTTGAATTAAAGGAATCGCCGCATAGCCTCCTCCAAAACTAAAGGCCCCAATTTTTAAAAAGCTTAAAAATAATTCTAAATAAATCATCAGGCCTTCCTCCTTTTAACTAAAGTTTCTCCTAAACCTAAAAGGCCGCAAATGAGCACAATAGCTACTACACTTACTTGCAAATAATAATTGGCAATAAAGGCCAAAATCATAATCACAATAAGTTGCGTTTCTCTTTCTTTAACAATACTTTTACCCATATCAAAAACCACTGCAGCAATGACTGCCCCTACACCTGCTTGCATTCCTGTTAATAATAAATTAATCAAGACATTGGTTTTAAAAACTTCATAAAAAAAGGAAATTAAGGAAATAATAACAAAAGGAGGAATAATGGTTCCTACAATCGCTAATAAAATTCCTGGAATTTTTGCTAATTTGTATCCCACAACAATCGCTCCGTTAACCGCAATAGCTCCAGGTGCTGATTGAGCAATGGCAATGAGGTCTAGCATTTCTTTTTCATCAATCCAGTGAAAATCATCTACGAACTTTTTCTTCATTAAAGTAACAATCACATATCCTCCTCCAAAAGTGAAGGCAGACAAATATAAAGTTGAAATAAAAATTTCCCACAAGACATGCTTTTTCTTTTTTTCCAAAATAATCCCTCCTACTCACTTATTATCTATTACTTTTTAAAAAGAAAAAAGAGAATTTTTTCTCAGGTCTCAAGGAATAAATAGTTAGGTAAAAGTGACCTGCTTTCTCCAGAATTTTAAAAAAAGGCATTGCTCTTTTTTAAGCCCCAAAAAAGACTGCAAAAGGCAATTTACCTTTTGCAGCCTTAGTCTTCATTTATTTAAAAAATTGTTGGGCGATTTTTTCAATGACTTTCTTATCTCCTAAGTACTGTCTATCGGCTTTTTCCATTAAAGCTGCTAAAAGATAAAAAACATCTTCTTTTACTTCATGGACTGTTTTGGCTTGAGGAATATCGGCCCAAACAGCAATAGCATTGCCATAAACTTGTTGTAATTGCTCTTTTGCAATCACTTGTTGTTGAGGAAAGCAATTTGGCTCCCAATTTTCCATGATTTTTTCATAGGTTGGATAAGTATAGGAAGCATTTTCTCCTAAGACATAATAAAAATAATTATCATTGTGATTAATGACTTCATAACCTGCCTTTAAAAAAGTATCCACAGAAGCCATATTTTTATTCCAACGTGTCCAATAGCTAACGAGGCAATCTTTTTCTAAATGAATTTTTTCATCACGGTTCACTCGATAAAAGCCATCATTCCAAACCATTGGAATAAAGCCTAATTGTTTCACAAAAGCCATTAAATCATTCACATACTCAATTAAAACTTCTATTCCACTAGCAGTGGGGCCGTATTTTTCTGTAGCATAACTAGCCAAAGTGGGATAATCATGGAGATTATCAAAAGGTACAAATTCATCTGCTCCAATATGAAAATAACGACACTCTTGAAAAAGTTCACCATACTCTTTATAAAGAGATTTAACAAAAGCCACCGCTTCTGGATTTAAAATATCTAAAGCGCGCTCATCTTTTTCCAATTGTCCTTGTTCATTTAATTTAGTCAATCGCCAATTAGGATAATTAGCTAAAGCATGCTTTAAATGTCCTGGTGTATCTAAATCTGGAATAATTCCAATGTGCCGTACCCGAGCATATTGGAGTAATTCCCGAATTTCACTTTTAGTTAAATGTTCTTTTGAAGCAAGCCAAGGATAGTTGTCTGAGGCAATGCGGAAGCCTTCATTTTCTGAAAAATGAAGCTGCAACTGATCAAAATTAAAGAGAGCTAACATATCTACAAATTCTTTTAAGCTCTCTAAAGGATAATGTTTTCGACCAATATCTAACATGAGCAGTTTATGAGGTAAATTTTCTTGAAGAATTTCCTTTTCTTTAATAATGTCTCCACTCACATAGTGTTGCAAAAAAACCATACTCGTTTTAAATAAATTTTGTTCGTTAGAAGCCCTTAACACGATTGTTTCTGAGTTACTTTCAATAGTCGAAGCTTTTATTTTTGGATCAATAATAAATTCTAAATTTCCAGTTTTTACAATCGGGAGCTCTTTAGGATAAAATTTTTCCCAAATGCGATTAAAAGATTTCATGCAAGCTAAAACTAAATTATTTCCTTTTATTCCAGTAATACTGATTTTTTCTTCCACTGTTTACCTAGTCTCCTTTTGAGTATCGTTCATAGAACCATTGGTAAAATTTTTAAAATAAGTTCATTTTTTCATCCATATCTTTACACTAAACTTTTCAATAGTTCAATATCAATATTTCCTCCAGAAACCACCGCAACTGTTTTTTTACCTTTTAATAAATGATCTAAAGAACCACTTAAAATTGCCGCTGTAGATAAAGCTCCTGCTCCTTCTGCTAATACTTTTTCTTTTTTCAATAAATATTCAATCGCATCTCTAATTTCCTGTTCTTCTACTAAGACGGTTTCATCAATATAATCTTTTAAAATATCATAAGTAAGTTCTCCAGCTAAGGCCACATCACACCCGTCAGCTAAAGTACGATTCGTCCGATTTTCTACTAATTGATTATTCCAAATGGAGCTGATCATCCCATGAACTCCATAAGCTTGCACTCCAATAAGTTGAATTTCTGGCTTCACTTTTTTTACAGCAAGGGCAATACCAGAAATTAACCCTCCACCCCCAATAGGCACAATTAAATTGTCCACTTCTGGCCAGTCTTGTAAAATTTCTGTTCCAATGGTTCCTTGACCAACAATCACATCTAAATCATCAAAAGGTGACACAAAAACTTCCCCGGTTTTTTTAGCTTCTCCAAAAGCAGCTTGTTTTGTTTCATCAAAATTTTTTCCCACTAAAACAACTTCTGCCCCATATTCTGCTGTGGCTTCTACTTTGGTTTTCGGTGCTGTTTCTGGCATGAAAATGCGCGCTTTAATACCTAACATTTTCCCCGCTAAAGCAACTCCTTGAGCATGATTTCCTGCTGAAGCGGCAATGACGCCACGCTTTTTTTCTTCTGGCGTTAAATTTCTTAATTTATTATAGGCCCCGCGTAATTTAAATGAGCCTGTTTTTTGTAAATTTTCTAATTTTAACCGAATTTCTCCATTTTTTCTTCCAGATAAAATGGAAGAGGGAGGCATTGGAGTATGAATAACGATTTTTTCAACTGCTGCAAAAGCTTTATCTTCTATAGATTCACTGATTAACATTGTGGTCACTCCTTCAAATGATTTCGCTTACATTCTATCATTTCAAAAGTAAAACACAATAAAAAAATTCTTACTTTTCTTCAACTATTTCAACTTTTATTTAAAAAAACACACCCTTAAATAGAATTGTTATTGATAAAAATCTATTATATAATAAGCTTGTTACTTAAGCATAGTAAACGGATGCAAAAAATTATTCATCTGAAAAAAGGAGTTCCCTGAATGAAATTAGAATTAACTAAAAAAGTTGTTCTCACAAGTGTGGCTGGTATCATTATTGTTGCCAGTTTAGCTGTTGGTGGCGTTTATGCTCACTCAAAAAATGTTGCCGCTTCTGTCATTGGAAAAGTTGAAAAGCAAAACTATGAAAATCTTGAAACTTTAGACGAAATATCAAAAGAAATTGATCAATTTTATTTTAGTACAGAGGGCTTTTTAAAGGGAGATTTAACCCAAGAAACAATCACGGCGATGGAAGAAAAAATCGCTAAACTTTCTTTTAAGCAATCTGATATTCCAGAAAAGAAATTAAAAGTGACCACTAGTCGGGTTTTAACGAAACAAACAGAATTAAAAGATAAATTAGCTGCTTTGAAAAGTGCTTTTACCTTGCAAGATAGTGTGAATGTTTTATTTGAAAGTCCTGTTATTGTAGAAGATCAATTCAATGATACTGTTGCTTTAAAAGCAGATACAACAGCTGAAAGTCTAACAGCAGCTCAAACTCTCATTACTGGAGAAACAGCTTTTGATAACCTTTTAAAAACGGCCATTGATTCTGGTACTCAGCAATTAAATACCAGAAATGAAGCACAAAACTTAATGAACACCTTAGTGGATCCTCAAGGAAATGTATTAAGCGATGCCACTCGGGTAAATTATGACAGTGCCAAAGCACTTGTTTCAACTTTAAAAGAAGGTGAAGTTAAAACTAATTTCACCACTCAACTAGGAAACGTCTTAGCTGCTATTGAAAGCAATGAACAAGCTGAAGCTGCCGTACAAGTAGAAGCTGAAAATTCTTACGAAGATTCAACCACTGATGATAATATTTACAATAATAGTGATGACAATAGTAATGATAATTCTTACAGTAACAATTATGACAATAGTGAGGATGATTCTTACAGTAATAGCTACAACAATAATTACGATAATTCTTATAGTGACAGTAATACAAACACCGATAGTAATTATAATGACCCTACTCCCCCAGACAATACGGATAATGATGATACAGAAAGTACCGAAAGCACTCCAACAGACAGCACTGGAGAAAATACTGGGGATGAAGTAGATGAAGCAGAAGTCACTCAATAGTCACTTATTAAG
>CAMJVA010000018.1 GCA_946409145.1 uncultured Enterococcus sp.
CAAAAAAACGTCGTGACATTGTCCTTTTAACTATGAAAGAAAATGGAAAAATTACCCAAGAAGAATATGATGCAGCGGTAGCATCGGATATTTCTTCCGGCCTACAGCCTTTGTCTGATCTTTCTGGTAACCGAAAATATGTGGATAATTACCTGACCTCAGCCATTGCTGAAGTGAAAGAAAAAACCGGCAAAGATGCGTATACAGAAGGTATGGATATTTATCTTAATATTGACTTAAATCAACAAATTAATCTCTACAACATTGTAAATGACGGCACTGTTGAATTTCCAGACGATAGTATGCAAGTCGCGTCCACAGTAATTAATCCTACGACTGGAGCAGTGGTGGCGCAAATTGGTGGCCGAAAAATTGCCGATAACGTCCAATTTGGAATTAACCGAGCAACGACTGGAGGACGAGACATTGGATCGACAATTAAACCTCTAATTGATTATGGCCCTGCTTTTGAATATTTAAATTATTCCACTGGAAAAAGAATTGTAGATGAACCTTATACTTATCCAGGAACCGATATTAAAGTGAAAAATTATGACAATCGCTATCTTGGTTCCATTTCCTTACGGTATGCTCTAACTGATTCTAGAAACGTTCCTGCTGTTAAAACTTTAATGGCCGTAGGAATAGACAAAGCCGCAGAGTTTTTAAGCCGGATGAATATTACCATGGATAAAATGGAAGGGGGAAGCGCCATTTCTGGTGACCTTTCCACAGTAGAATTAGCCGCAGGTTACGGTGCTTTTTCTAATAATGGTATCTATGCTAAACCTTATTATGTTTCAAAAATTGTTTACCAAGACGAGACAGAAGTTTCCTTTGAACCAGAAACCAGTCAAGCAATGAAAGATTCTACTGCTTATATGATGACAGATATTTTAAAAGATGTGGTTTCAACTGGGACAGGAACTGCTGCTGAAATTCCTGGTCTAATTCAAGCAGGAAAAACCGGAACTTCTAATTATGAAGCCGATGTTTATGATCAAATTAAAGGCGACAAAGAAGGCGTCCCTGATGTCACTTTTGTGGGTTATACTAAAAATTACGTCATGTCAGTTTGGACAGGCTATGATGACTATTTCCAAGCAATTCCATTAAGTTATCACTCTGTAGCCTCTTTAGTTTATAAAAACATGATGGCAAAATTAGCGGAAAATGTTCCTAACGAAGATTGGGAAAAACCAGATAGTGTTATTCGTTCTGGAAATATTTTATATGTGAAAGGTTACGAAGAAAAAACACCAGTAAAACCTAGCTCCTCTTCTTCTGAAAAACCTTCCTCTTCTAGTTCCTCTTCTTCTACAGTAGAAAGTTCGTCTACTGAAAGCTCCACTGTGGAAAGTTCCACTACAACCACTGAGTCTAGCGTACCAGAAAGTTCTTCCACTGAAGTTCCTGAAACATCAGAAGTAACGCCTCCTTCTTCTACTACTCCAAGTTCTGAAGAAGTACAACAAAGCACCGAAGAATTACCTAATGCTGCTTAAATTAAATAGCATAACAAAAAAGGATCTGTGATATTATTTCATCATAGATCCTTTTTTTAAATCTAACTTTGAAAAATAAAATTTTTTTTAGTCTCTTAGAAATTTGTCAGGGATTCTTTCCTTGCTTTTACTGGATGCAAGGGCTGCTTGCTTTAAAAACTGCGGGTAATTTTTTATGATTAAGATACATCAAAGAAAGGAAAAAACAAATGGAATTTGGGGAACAAATTAAAACATTACGCACAAAAAATAACCTTACTCAAGAACAATTAGCTCAAAAATTAAATGTCACAAGGCAGGCAATTTCTAATTGGGAAAATAATCGAAACCTGCCAGATTTAGAAACCTTACTTGTTATTGCACAATTGTTTCACCTTTCTTTAGATGAATTAATCTTAGGAGGAAACAACATGAACCAAATGACAGAAAAATTACTTAAAGACAGCAGCGAAACGAGAAAGGCAAGATTTAATTTTTTCAGTACCCTTTTAGGCACTGTGTTATTAGTCTTAGGCCTAGCTTGTCTTTTTATCAAAGGAAACTCTGTTGAATATGTGGACGCTTCAGGAATACTCCATGAAAATTTTTACTTAATTCCTGTGGGAGTCGCCTTTTTATTTGCTGGTATGGTGGTTTTTTTAATTCAAGGGATTCAGTATTTAAAAAAATAGACAAAAAAGATGTGAGGCTCTGGTAGAGTCTCACATCTTTTTTGCCTATTTTTTAGTTCCATAATTGTAGATCATCGTTGTAATATTTTTTACAAGCTGTATATCCGGCAATAATCGAACCTAAACTAGTTGTTGAAAGCAACATAAAAGTTACCATAATTTGATATTTAATAGCATGAACAGGATCCACTCCAGCAAAAATTAACCCTGACATCATACCTGGTAAACTCACTAAACCGACTGTTTTTGCTGAATCAATCGTAGGTTGCATGGCCGCTTTAATACTTTCTCTTAAAATAGGTAATGAAGCCGTTTTGCTATCAGCTCCTAGAGCTAGTTTTTCTAAAACTTGTTGTCTTTGATCTCGAAATAAAGAAAATAAATTTCGGTAACATAAACCAATGGCCACCATGGAATTTGAAGCAATCATTCCAGTAATAGGAATAATTTGTGAGGGAACAAATTTAATCGCTCCGGCTAAAATTAAAACCCCTAAAGTAACATAGGTGCTTACAAAAATTGCCACTAAAGATGTCCAATATTTTTTATGTCCATGAGGATTTCTTTTATGTGCATTAAAAGCTGCATTAAAAACAATAAATAAGCTCATAGCAATAGTTAGAAAAACATTATTCACTTGAAAAACATATTTTAAAACAAAACCTACTATCACTAATTGGATAATGGCACGGAAAATACTATAAAAAATATCTTTTGATAAATGCAATTTTTCCCGATAACTAATGAATACAGCCACTAAAACTAACAAAAAAGCTAAAATAAGGGAAACATTGCTCACGGCTAAATTATTCATGGGATATCTCCCCTCCAACAATTTTTATTTGGCTTTTTCCTTTGGCCACATCTTCATCATCATGACTCACTTGAATTAAAGTGACCCCTTGTTGTTGCGTCTGGAAAATTAATTCTTGCACAATATTTTTGCTCACTTCATCAAGTCCAGTGGTAACTTCATCGAGTAATAAAATTTCTGGTAAGAAAACTAAATTACGAATTAAAGCCACTCGTTGTTTTTCCCCTCCAGATAATTCAGTAATCGGCTTTTCTAAAAATTCAGGACTTAAAGCGACTTTGTCTAGTAAAGTTAATACTTTTTCTTTCGAAAAGGCTTCTTGGCGAATTTCAAAAGGAAAACTCAAGTTATCCTTAACAGTCTTACCAAATAGTTGCGCTTGTTGAAAGCAATAAGATACTTTCCGCCGGTAATCGGTTTTTGCATACTCTTGCTGGTTTTTTCCGGCAAAATAAATCTCTCCGCTACTTGGAGTTAAAATTGTCGCCATGAGCTTTAATAATGTACTTTTTCCACTGCCAGAAGGTCCAGTAATAAATAAATAATCTCCTTTTTCTACTTGGAAACTAACATTTTTAATAATTTCATGACTCTCATTTTTAAAGCTCACCTTTTTTAGTTCAAGTAAAGACATTTTTCCACTTCCTATTTTTGGTTTAGTAAATAATTTTTCCCAAAATCACAAAGGGTAAGTAAGGGACATGCTACACATTTCGGTTTTTTCGCTGTACAGTGATAACGACCGAAAAAAATCATTGTGTGATGATCTTTCACCCATTCATCTTTTGGTAAAGCGTGCATTAATTTTTCTTCTACTTCCCCTACACTGGCACTTTCTTTAATAAATTTCAAACGTTTGGAAACTCGATTTACGTGAGTATCCACTGCAATTCCAGGGATTTTAAAAGCTTCTCCTGCTACGACATTAGCCGTTTTTGGTCCTACTCCTGGAAAAGTTCTTAAAAGACTTTTATCAGCGGGTACAACACTATCATACTCTTTAAAAAGTTTTGTCGCCATTTCTTTTAAATGTTTTGCTTTTGATTTATATAGCCCAATGGTACGAATTTTTTCTTCAATTTCTTCTAAAGGAGCGACACTTAATGATTCAGGTGTAGGATAAGCGATAAATAATTCTGGGGTTACTTTGTTTACAGAAACGTCAGTAGCTTGAGCAGATAAAATAACTGCCACTAACAAATGAAAAGGGCTATCCCACTGTAATTCTCCTTTAGCTTGAGGGAATAATCTTTGCATTTCCACAAGACAACTTCTAATCATTTTTTGGCTTAACATTTTATTTTCCTCCTTTTTCTAGCCAAGGAGCAAAAGGAATATCAGGAATTTCTGTGCTAGTTTTTGGAATATCTTCTTCTCTTCTTTGTTGCTCTTTTTCCACTTGCTTAGGGGTGGTAATATTTTTTTTCTCCCAATTTAATAAAATGCGATCCATATACTTTAAACTGTAGGCTTGATTTAACACGGCTTCTTTTAAGGCTAATTTAATTAATTCTGGAGAATAATGATCATCATTTAACCACTGGGCAACCATTTCTAATTCAAAGGGTGATAAACTTCTGGAAAATTCTTGTTCAAAAGTGCGATAGAGTTCTTTCACTTGACTGAGTTCTTTTATTTGTTGCTGTTTTTTTCCTTCTTTTTGTAAAAATAATTCCAGTTGATCATAAAAAGGTGTCAAATCATATTGATCGTATTTCATTTGGTGTTCATCTGTTAAAGTTTCTAAGGAAATCCATTTCTTTTTTTGCAAAGCATCTAACAGTTCATACACTTCTTGGACTTTTTTCCCTAAATGAAAAGCTAATTCTTCTGGTTGGGGGAAAAAATTTCCTTGTTGTTGAAAATAATTTAATTGTAAGTATAATAAAAATTCACTGTCAGTCACGCCCATTTTATGATAATAAAGCCACAAACTATTGGATAAAGTAGTGCTTCCATAGGCTAAAAAATCTTTAATTTCCACTTTAAAATCCCTCATTTCTTTTCTATCCTAGTATAGCGGATAAACTTTCTTTTAAAAAGTCTCTAAATCCATAGTGAACTTTAAAAAAGATTGGTACAATAAAATTAATCATGAGAAAGGAAGATTTTATGACCACTGATTCAAGTCAACCGATAATGGAACAAACACAAAAACAGTTAAGTGCTTGGGCTAGATACTGGAATTCAATTAATTGGGACAATGTTTTTTCCCTAATAATTACGAAAGGCTTATCTATTTTACTCTTTAGTCTTTTATTTTTATTATTATTTCGCTTAGGAAAATTAATGATTGAAAAATTATACACTCGTTACTTAAGTAAACAAGAGCAACCTATTGCCAGAGTAAAAACCATTCGCACTTTAATTGATAATGTTTTTGTTTATACCTTATTTTTCTTTTACATTTATACTATTTTAACAGTACTAGGTGTTCCCATAGGCTCTCTTATTGCAGGTGCTGGAATAGCTGGTTTAGCTATTGGGCTTGGGGCTCAAGGCTTTATGAATGATATTATCACTGGTTTTTTCATCTTAATTGAGTCTCAACTAGATGTGGGAGAATATGTGAAATTACAAAATATTAATATTGAAGGAACAGTCATTGCTGTGGGCATTCGAACGACTAAACTAAAAAGTTTTGATGGCACAGTCCACTTTATTCCAAATCGCAATATTACAACGATTAGTAACCTTTCCCGTAGCAATATGCAAGTCATATTAGATATTCGCGTTGACCTTAAAGAAGATCTCGGGAAAATAAAAGAAATTTTACAAGAAATAAATGAGCAGTTAAAAGAAGAATACCCTGAAATTACTGACGGCCCCACTATTTTTGGACTCGTTGATCTAGGTTTTGGGAATTTTGCCTACCGCACTACCTTATATACTATTAATGGACGGCAAGCTGGAATGAAAGAAATTTTTCTGCAAAAATATCTGGAAGAATTAACGAAAGCTGGTTTCACTATTCCAACTACCCCGATTATGCCTCCAAAATAAAAATAAACCCGTCTGTTGGCAAAAAATCAACAGACGGGTTTATTTTTTCTCGTTTTTATTATACAAGGAACAGGATCTATAACATTTCTAGGACCCATTCCTTTTATCTACGCTAACCATGATTCTATGCTATTTATTTTCAGAAAAAATTTCTTAATTTTTTTGGGGCATTAAATTTAAAATTGGTTTTCTTACCGCAAATAAAATAATACCACCAATTACAGCAACAGCTCCTACAACACCAAAATACATTCCTTCTGTACTTGGTGTATAGAAACGAGCGATTTGGGCATTAATTGCTTGAGAAGAAGCATCGGCTAATAACCAAATAGCTAAAGTTTGTGCTTCAAAGGCTTTAGGGGCTAATTTAGTTGTTACAGATAGACCTACTGGAGATAAACACATTTCTCCAACAATCATAATAAAGAAGCTAGCCACTAACCAGATTGGACTTACTTTTCCACTGGTACCAAACAATAAGCTTGGGAACATTAGTAATACAAAAGATAAGCCAGCAAAAATTAAACCCATGGAAAATTTCACAACCGTACTTGGTTGTTTTTTACCTAATTTTGTCCATAACCAAACAAAAACTGGTGTCAATAAGACAACAAACAACGGATTTAAAGTTTGATATAAACTAGCAGGAATATTAAATCCAAATAAACTTCCTTGAGTTCTTTCAGCAGCAAAAAGGGCTAAAATAGATGAGCCTTGTTCTTCTAAAGACCAAAAGACAATCGCTGCAAGAAATAAAGGAATATAAGCTTTCACTTTTTGTTTTTCTTCTGAAGTAACATCTTTTGATTTTAGCATGGCTGTAAAATAATAGACAGGTAAGAAAATACCTAAAACACTAATAAAATTAATGAAGAAATCAACTGTTAATTGACCTAGTAAAAAGGCGCCAAAAAAGACGATACCTACTAAAACTAGAATTAAAACTAATTTTTTAAAGAAATTAGTCCGTTCTTTTCCCACTAAAGGATGGGTTACTGTTTCGCCAATTCCCTTAAGGCTGGTTTTTCCTTGGAAATAGTATTGTAAAAGTCCAAAGAACATGCCAATAGCAGCAATAGAAAATCCTAAATGATAGTTAACATTTTGACCTAGGGCACCTACAATAATGGGTGCTAATAAACTACCAATGTTAATTCCCATATAAAAAATAGAGAATCCTGCATCTCTTCTAAGATCGCTTGGAGCGTATAAGTGACCTACCATATTAGAAACATTAGATTTTAACATTCCTGTTCCAATCACAATAGCCATCATGGAAATAAATAATCCCACTAGTCCTAAAGGTAAGGATAAAACAATGTGTCCAATCATAATAAAAATTCCACCGTAAAAAACGGTTTTTCTAGAACCAAGTAAGCGGTCAGAAATCCAACCTCCCACAATACTTGACATATAAACTAAAGAGCCATAAATCGACATAATAGCAACGGCAGTGGCTTTTGGTAAACCTAATCCTCCATTAGCCAAAGTATCGTACATAAAGTAAAGTAAAATAGCACGCATTCCGTAATAGCTGAAACGTTCCCACATTTCCGTGAAGAACAAAGTGGATAATCCACCAGGTTGACCCATAAATTTCTTTTCTTTTTCCATAAGAGACTCCTAACTTTTCATAATATAGAAAGTTTTCTGAAAATTCGCATATTGAAATATTATAACTCTTGTCACTAAATTTCAAGGTCATTTTTCTAAGAGTTTCTCAAATTAATTTAGTAAAATCTAATGTTGCATTTAGTAAAATTTCACATTAAAAGCGTTGCGTTTATAAATCGTCACTTTTCCATAACTTTTTTTCTTAAAAGTAAAAAAATAAACCAAAAAAGACAGATTTCTTGTCATTTTTTTGGTTTATTTCTTCGAATTTTCAAAAAATTTTTTTATTAACTAATTTTTTGTTCTTGAGATTCTAATTTTTCATTTTTAGGAATAATTAAATTATTAGCTTCCAGTTGGTGAGCTAGGCGATTAGTCGCTTTTAAAATTTCTCGTCGCGTATAAATACCTTCAAAGTGTCCTTCATTATCCACCACTGGAATAAAAGAATAATCGACCATTAAGTGAAGTAAATCTTCTAACTCAAAATTTTTAGGTAAAGTAGGAATGCCTGTTTCCATCACATCTTTAACAAGTTTTCCGTTTAAATTTTCTGGATCAATACTTCTTAAATCAAACATTTCATCCACAATATCTGTTAAACCGATTAAGCCTACAAAATGATTTTCAGTGTCCACCACTGGAATTTTGGCATATTTAACCTTTGATAAAACTAATAGGGCGTGGCTAAGGGGATTTTGCTCCATAACACTGGCAATTTTTTCCCCATCGATCATAAATTCATCTTTTCTCTCTAATAATAATTGACTGACGTGCGGTCCGATCATAGTCATCTACCTTTCTTCTACTCTTACATTGTAGCGGAAATTTCTTTAAAAATCTTTTTTCAAAGGGACTTTTAAAGAAATTTAAAGCAACTTTTATCTTTGAAAAGAAAATTGTAACTTATTGATGATTTCATGATCTTTTGTGTAATATTTTACATCATAGGTTTCATCATTAACTTCAATCACAGCATAACTTTTATAAAGGAGCGTTCCTCTTGGCTGACTAATGCTTCCTGGATTTAAAAATAAAGTTCCTTGACGTTTTTCACACCCGATCATATGCGTGTGTCCAAAAAAGCATAAAGTTGCATTTACTTCTGCAGTTTTTTTCATTAAGGTCTCAAGACCAAAACGAACATCTGCTAAATGTCCATGAGTGACGTAAATTCTTTCTTCGCCAATTTTTACTAAGGCTTCATTTGGATACCTTTGATCAAAATCACAATTTCCCTTCACTACTGCGGTAAACTTTTTCCAAATAGGATCATCTTGAGGAAGTTCTGAATCTCCACAATGAATTAAGATTGCTTCATTTTCATACTTTTCAACAATACTTTCTAACACTTCTTTGTTTCCGTGATTATCACTCACTACTAAAATTTTCATTTTTACTCACTCCACCATTTCGGCCAACTTTTTTTCAATGCTTCTAGAGCTTTTCCTCGATGAGAAAGACGATTTTTCTCTTCACGAGAAAGTTCAGCGGCAGTTTTATTTAAATCTGGTAAGAAAAACAAAGGATCATAACCAAACCCATCTTCTCCTTTTGGAATTGAAGCAATTTCTCCTTCCCAAATTCCGTGAACCGTTAAAGTTTCTTTTTTAGGATTTGCCACGGCTAAGGCGCAATAAAATTGAGCTTGTCGTTTATCTTTTGGTACCTGAGCTAAATTAGCTAATAATTTAGCATTATTACTAGCATCATTTTTCTCAGGGCCTGCATAGCGGGCAGAAAAAATTCCCGGCTGTCCTTCTAAAGCATCCACCATTAAACCAGAATCATCTGCTAAAACAGTCGTCTTTAAAAGATTAGCAATCGTTTCCGCTTTTAAAATAGCATTTTCTTCAAACGTTCTACCACTTTCAATAACTTCTGGAATTTCAGGAAAATCCAATAAAGTTTTGACTTTTAATCCTAGAGGTGAAAACATTTTTTGAAATTCCTTGGCTTTCCCAGAATTTTTCGTGGCAATGACAATTTCTTCTACTTCTTGCTGGTCATGAATAAATATTTCTTTTTCTTTAGCAATTTGATCTTCAAGAACAGTTTTACTATAGTGCAATGCTAAATTTAATTCTTCTCCGGAAAATTTATCCCCAGAAGCGGCTAAATGTACAAAGTTTCCCTTTTCATCCATTACCACTTGAAACATTGCCTCAGCCTTTTTTTCTTCCTCAGAAGATAAATCACAGAAAATTTCTCCTTGCACTAAACCACAATTAATACTACCTAAAAGAGTCGTTTCTTGTAAGAGTAAAGATAAAGCAACTGAGCCACCTGCCACACTTAACTCTTGACTGCTCCCTCGATCTTTAATAACAACGCAATCAAGAAAAAGACTCGTATGGGCTTTTTCATAAGAACTAAAAATTTTTTTTAAAGATTTTTCCCAATCTTTTCTTTCTTTTCCCTCTTGCCGATTTTTTGTAGCAAAGGGTAAAACTTGAAAAGTAACTGTAAGTTCTGATTGTTCACTTGGTTTTTTAAAAGCATAACAAATAACCTTAGTTTCACCTAAAGTTACTGTTACTCCTTGATAATTTTCTTCAAAGTCATTGAGACTAATATTAAATGGGCGCATTTCCCAATTTTTTCGACTATCTATTCGCACAAAATCCTCCTATTGAGCAATCTCTACTTGGGTCACATTTAAATTTTCAATGCCTAGCCAATCTTCAGCAATTTCTTTAAATAATTTAGCTGAACCTGTGGTATAAAACTCATGCTCTGCTCTTTTCATGGATGAATGGTTCAAAGAAAAATAATCTAGTAAAGTGGAAACTTCACTCACTGTTTCTGCTCCTGAATCAATTAATTTTACATTATCCCCAAGAAAATTTTGAATTAAAGGAGCTAGTAGCGGATAATGGGTACAGCCTAAAATCATCGTATCAATTTTTAAAGGTTGAAAGGGTTTTAAGGTTTCAAAAACAATTTTTTTAGCTACTGGTCCACGATATTCATTACTTTCAACTAAAGAAACAAATTTTGGACAAGCTAAAGAAGTCACTTGCACCTTAGGATTTTTTTCTTTTAAAACCTTAGAATAAGCTTGAGAATTAATTGTTCCTAAGGTGCCAATCACGCCAATTTTTTTATTTTCTGTGGCTTTAATGGCGGCTCTTCCTCCAGGTAAAATAACACCAATTACCGGAATATCTACAGCATCCCGCACAATATCTAAAGCTACCGATGTTGCTGTATTACAAGCAATCACCAACATTTTAATTTTTTTCTTTAATAAAAAGCGCGTCATTTCTAAAGTATAAGCAATTACTTGTTCTTTTGGTCTAGGACCATAAGGACATCTGGCATTGTCCCCAAGAAAGATAACTTGTTCATTAGGGAGTTGTTTTAAAGCTTCTTTCACTACAGTGAGGCCGCCCACACCAGAGTCAATAAAGCCAATAGGTTGATCATTATACAATTTTTCCACCTCTGTTTCTTGTCTTCTTATTCTCTCTTTTTTTGACTAATTTTTCAAGTTTTCCTCACTATCTAAGTGATTTTCTTTGTCTTAATTTAAGAAACAAGGTACGATTAAATAAAGGAGAGTGAAAACGATGCCAAAAGATGAAGAAAAAAAATTAGATCCAAAACGTGATAAACTTCTCGCTGATTTAGCCAAAGATGATCAAGAGTTAAATTTTGAAAAAATTGATGAAGAAGAAAAAAAATTTGGCCTTGATCATGACACGCAAGAAGAAATTAAGGAGCATGAAGGAGAGGAAGAAGATTTCGTTATACCTCCAGTGGATGACAAAACCAAGGTACCGATTATTCCTCCAGATCAAATGCAGCCTTAGTTAAAAATTCTCCCCTAGTAGTGGATGAATTTTTATCATCTTATAGCTTTAAAAAAATAGTAATAAAAAGCTGAACTCTGAAAATAAGCGTTACTATAAAAATAGAGTGAAACCATCCTAGGTTTCACTCTATTTTTGCTTTTCTTTCCTACCCTAAAGGATAAACGCTCTTTAATTTTTTTAAATGTCTTTTAACGAATTTCTGCGTTTAATTCTTCTTTTAAGCCTTGGATAATTTTTTCCATAGCTTTTTGAATATCTTCATCAACTAAGGTATTTTCTACACTAGAAAACGCCAGAGAATAAGCTAAAGATTTTTCCCCTGGTAACACTCCTTTTCCAGTGTAACGGTCAAAGAGAGTCACTTCTTTCAGATATTTTCCACCTTTTTCTTTAATAAGGTTAGAAACAGCTTCATGGGGAATTTCTTTTTTCACTAACACAGCTAAATCTCGGTGAATTCTTGGGAATTTAGACACAGCTTCATAAGTAATTCCTTCTCCAAGAGCATATAACGTTTCTAAATCTATTTCTAAGACATAAGTTTCTGGAATATCGTAATCTTTTGCCACTTGTGGATGTACTTGCCCAAGAACCCCCACTAAGGTTTCTTTCACGTAAATAAGACCACTGCGTCCTGGATGTAAATCAGGAGAGGCTGCTCTTTTTAAGTGATAATTTTTAATACCGTAAAGATTAAAAATTCTTTCCATTAAACCTTTTAAGGTATAAAAATCAACTTTTTGTCCCTTGGTTTCCCAAGTTTCTTCAGGAAATTCCCCACATAAAGCAATGGCCAAATGAACTTTTTCTTCTGGAAGATCATGAGCTGGGTCATTTTCTTGTTGGAAAATACGACCAATTTCATAAAAAGCAATATTTTCGTTATTTCGAGCCACATTATAGTTAATATCATCTAGTAAACCACTAATTAAATTTAAGCGAAGAACGGACCGTTCCATACTCATTGGCCACATTAAAGACGTTACTTTTTTATTTTCTTCATTGAAAGTAAATTGAGTTGCTTTTTTCTCCGTAGTCAAAGCATAACTAATAGCTTCCATTAGGCCTGCTCCATTTAAACTATGGCGTAATTCTCGGGTTAATTTTTGGCTTTGGGTTAAACTTCCCATAGTGGTTTCTCCACTTGGCAAGGTAGTTGGAATTTTATCATAACCATAAATTCTTGCCACTTCTTCAATAAGATCTGCATCTAAGAAAATATCCCAGCGTCTTAAAGGAACGGTAACATAAAACGTTTCATCTTTAACTTCTGTTTTAAATTGTAATTGAGCAAAAATATCTTCAACTTCTTTAAGACTTAATTCCGTGCCTAAGTAGCGATTAATTTTACTTAAAGTAACTGTCACCACTGGTTCTTCTTTTTCTAATGATTTTCCAGTTAAAGTACCAAGTGTGACCGTTCCTCCAGCAAGTTCTGTTATTAATTGACAGGCTCTATTTAAAGCTTCATTCACTGTTCCTACATTTATTCCTTTTTCAAAACGAGCAGAAGCTTCACTTCTTAAGTTATAGCGTTTTGAAGTTTGGCGAATAGTGTTACCTAAAAAAACAGCACTTTCAATGACCACATCCACAGTAGAATCTGTAATTTCAGAATCTAATCCTCCCATAACTCCAGCAAGTCCTAAAGGAATTTTTCCATTCGTAATGACGGAATCATCAGTGGTTAACGTTCTTTCTTCTCCGTCTAAAGTTTTTAAAGTTTCATTTTCCAAAGCTTTTCTTACAAGAATTTTTTTAGAACCTAATTTATTGTAATCAAAAGCATGAAGTGGTTGACCGTACTCTAGTAAAACATAATTCGTCACGTCCACTACATTATTAATTGGTCGAATGCCTTCTTTAATTAGTAACATTTGGAGCCACAAAGGACTTGGAGCAATTTTTACCCCTTGAAC
>CAMJVA010000019.1 GCA_946409145.1 uncultured Enterococcus sp.
CTTATTAAGAACAGTTCAAATTTATCCAGAGGAAAATTTTTCTCTGGATTTTCTTAATAACTACTAAAAAATCCTTCAGAAGATGCCCATATCATCTTCTGAAGGATTTTTTTATTGGCGATTGCTTACTTTTCTTTTCTTGGCTTCCATTTCGGCTTCAGTGGCTTTATAACTTTGAGGACTTTTCCCCATGTTTATTTCAATGCCACTTCTTTTAATTTCTCGTCCAATTGTGGAACGATGACGGCCTAATTTTTTAGCAATTTTATACAAGGACCAGTTTTCTTTTAGAGCAGCTTCAATAATCTTTCGCTCCTCCAAAGACAAATGATTGAAACTCATGAAATCACTCCTATCTGAAAAAACTTTTTAAGCTAAAGTTTTTAAATCCTGTTGATACTGGGCAAATTCTTTTTCGTTCCCATAAACGAAATGCCCTGGTTTAACTTCTTTAAAAGTTGGCTTGTCAGTAGAATAATCATGGATACTAGGATCATAGACAGTTAAAATTTTTCTTTTAGCTAGTTTAGGATCTGGAATTGGTACCGCAGACAGCAACGCTTTAGTGTAAGGATGTAGCGGATTTTTGAATAATTCTTCTGTTTCAGCTAATTCCACAATTCTTCCTGCTCGAATAACAGCAATGCGATCAGAAATAAAACGCACCACCGAAAGATCATGAGCCACAAATAAATAAGTTAAATTTTGCTCATTTTGGAATTTTTTCAGCAAGTTTAAAACTTGGGCACGAATGGATACATCTAGCGCTGAAATAGGTTCATCAGCCACGACTAACTCTGGATTCATAATTAAAGCTCTAGCAATCCCAATTCTTTGGCGTTGGCCGCCGGAAAATTCATGGGGATAGCGGTAAAGATGTTCTGGTAAAAGTCCCACTTCTTTAATAATCGCTTCTACTTTTTGCAGTCGCTCTTTCTCAGAATTAAATAAATTAAAATTATATAGTCCTTCAGAAATAATGTATTCTACAGTAGCCCGTTCATTTAAAGAGGCAGAAGGATCTTGGAAAATCATTTGAATTTTACGAATGACATCAGCGCGTTGGTCTTTAGGTAATTTCCCATTAATGCGCTGACCTTCAAAAATAATATCTCCATGACTCGTAGGATTTAAACCTACTACAGCTCGACCAATGGTTGTTTTTCCGGAACCAGATTCTCCTACTAAGGAAAAAGTTTCTCCTTTGTAAATATCAAAATTCACGTCTTGGACAGCAACAAATTTATTTTTACCTTCTCCAAAAGTAATTTCTAAATCTTTTAAAGATAATAATACTTCTTTATTTTCCATCAAGGCTCTCATCTCCTTCGTCACAGAATACTTGGAAGGTATCAGCCTTCATCAATGTTGTAAAATGTTCATGTAAATTTTGAATAGCTGCGGGTTTTTCAACTTTAGGCGCCCGAGGATCCAATAACCAAGTTTTGGCTTTATGTGTTTCACTCACTTCAAAAAATGGTGGTTCTTGTTCAAAGTCAATTTCCATTGCATAAGGATTACGAGGAGCAAAAGCATCCCCCACAATTTTTTTGTATAAAGAAGGAGGAGTTCCTGGAATGGAATAAAGTGCATCTCCTTTATCTCCTAATTGTGGTAAAGAAGATAATAATGCCCAAGTATAAGGATGTTTCGGATCATAAAAAATTTCTTCAACAGTTCCTGTTTCAATAATTTGTCCAGAATACATGACAGCTACTCGATCAGCAATCGCTGCTACTACCCCAAGGTCATGGGTAATAAAAATAGTTGTAAAGTTGTACTCTCTTTGTAAATCCTTAATGAGTTCTAAAATTTGCGCTTGAATCGTCACGTCTAAAGCCGTTGTTGGTTCATCACAAATTAAAATATTTGGTCGGCAAGCTAAGGCGATAGCAATTACGATTCTTTGGCGCATCCCGCCAGAGTATTGGAAAGGATATTCATCATAACGATCTTTC
This sequence comes from uncultured Enterococcus sp., assembly GCA_946409145.1. GTDB lineage: Bacteria > Bacillota > Bacilli > Lactobacillales > Enterococcaceae > Enterococcus_J. The sequence goes on from CAMJVA010000019.1 coordinate 1,959, forward strand.
GCATTAGGAATCCCTGTTTTACTCATTAAATCAATGGCGATTTCTTTTGCTTCTTTTTTGCTTTTATTTTGATGTTTTACAACTACTTCAGAAATTTGTGAACCGATTGTTTTAATCGGATTTAAACTAGTCATAGGATCCTGGAAAATGGTCGCAATTTCTTTTCCCCGAATGCCTTCCCATTCCTTATCTTTCTTTAAGTCACTTAGCATTTTACCGTCATAATCAATGGTACCTTCTGTAATTTGACCATTGGCTTCAAGCATTCCAGTAAAAGAACGAGTTAAAACGGATTTACCAGATCCAGATTCACCCACAATAGCTAAGGTTTCAGATTGTTTTAAGTTCAAAGACACGTTTCGAATAGCATTTAAGGTGCGATCCCGTACTTTAAAACTGACAGAAAGATTTTTAACCGTTAAAATATTTTTTTCTTCAGTCATCTGCGTCCTCCTACATATGAGTTCTAGGATCTGTAGCGTCAGCTAATGTTTGTCCAACAATATATAAAGAGACAGAAACAATCGCTAAAACAGAAACAGGAATCCAGAATAAGTATGGTTGGTTACTTAAATTTGGGGTGTATTTAGAAATTAAACGTCCTAAAGAAGGAACATCGACCCCCAAACCAACCCCTAAATACGAAAGAAATGTTTCGTATGAAATAAAGCTTGGTAAAGTTCTTGAAACATCCGTTACAATAACGGAAATTAAATAAGGCAAAATATTTTTTACAATTAAACGAGCTTTGGGTGTTCCAAGTGTCCGAGAAGCAAGATTATATTCTTGATCTCGTCTGATCATTACTTGTACCCGAATAAAATAAGCTGTTCCAATCCAACTTGTCACACACATGGCAAAGAGTAAATTCCAAAAACCAGAACCAAAACTATAGGAAAGGACAATGACAATTAGAAGCGTTGGCACGTTAGCCACCACGTTATAAATTTCTAACATAATACGGTCAAATTTTTTGGAACTTCCCCAAAATGCCCCCACAACTACCCCAATAAAAGTAGTAATTAAAGTAGCAATCACCGAGATAGAAATGGAAGTTTTCGCTCCTGCCCAGACAGCATCAAATAAAGAATTACCATCTCCATCTGTGCCAAACCAAAATTCAGCAGAAGGTTTATTGTAGCGACGAGAAAGATCATTAATGTGTGACACGTCCATTAAATCAAACCCACTAAATAAAGGTTGAATAAAGCTCATTAAAATCACTAAAAGCATAACAATTAGCATGGCAATTGCTACTTTACTAGAGAAAAATTTCCGAGCCACCGAACGCCAATAGGAATAAGTTGGAGAATCGATTTTTTCTGAAATAGTTTTATCAATAGTCACAAAATTAAAACCATCATTTGCTAACTTTTTGTTTTCTGATGCTTCCATCTTAATCATCTCCTTTTGACGTATTTAATTTAATCCGTGGATCTACTAAAGTCATGGTAATATCTCCTAAAAAGACGGATAAAACAGCAATGGTTGTAAAGATTAAAACTAAACCAATAACAATTGGATTGTTGTGATCTTTAATGGCCTCAGGTAACATTTTCCCCATCCCAGGTGCGGCAAAAATTGTTTCAGTAATTGTTGCCCCACTAATAGCTCCAATAATACTTCCAGGAATACCATTGGCAATTGGAATAATGGCATTTTTAAAAATGTGCCGACGAGAAATTTCTCCAGCAGACAAGCCTTTTGCTTTCGCAAATTTCACATAATCAGCGGACTGTTGATCAATCATATAACGTCTAATCCAAATCACTAAACCAGGAACGGATAAGAAACCTAGAATAATCGTTGGCAAAATATATGATTTTACATTTCCAGCCCCTAAAGTTGGGAACATCGTTGGTAGTTTAAATAAACCATTTCCAATAAAGCGGAAGAAGTAAATAAATGCCAAACTTGGAACGGAAATTAAAACTGTCACAATAGCAATACCTACTTTGTCGACTAATTTCCCTTTGAAACGAGCCATGAGAACTGACATAGGAATTGCAACTAAATACGCAATAAGAACCCCCAGAGAGCCCATGATAAAGGAGGTCCCTACCATACTTGGGTCTTGGTGAATTGTTTCTGTGGTGGTGTAATTATCTTCGTATTGTTTTTTCGCTGATGCAGATAAATTAGCAGTCATTGTGTATTCTCTAGAATAAATGTTAGCCGAAGTTTTCTTGGTTGTTCCATCTTCAAAAGTAACTTCAGTACTCTTTGTTTTTCCTTGTCTTTGAGAAATAACATCTAGCACTGGAACTTGTGCGTAAGTTGGATAACTTACTCCTAAATTAAAAGTAACAATATTTTGGTGAATAAATGGAAAAGAAGAATTGAAATAAATTAAATATTTATGTTGTGTCCCAGAGCCAACAAGTGACCAGCCAACTTCTGGATCATTTTCAATTTTAATGGAACGTTTTAAATCTGGATTATCTGGATCTTTAATTTTCCAAGGATGATCAATATGAATTAAATTACTATAAAATCGTCCTACTCGCTGTGCTAAATTTAATTCTTTTGTTGCATAAAAACCTTTACTAATTTCAAATTGGCCAATTTTCCAACCAGGATTTTCTTTTGCCCATTTTTCATAAATTTCTTTATTGGCTTCTGTTGGTTCAGCCGTTACTTTGGGATATTCTTTTTTGACAATTTCTAATAAACTTTTTGAGTTGTGATAGTCAATGTAATCCATTTTACTAAAAGCTGTATTTTGATAATCTTCTAACTTATCTGGATCACTTTTTAACTTGGTTATATTGGGATCATCTTGAAAGATAGTACGCCTTGGAACTAATGAATAAATTAGTGCGTAAGTCAATGTTGTGACTAAGAAAATACTGACTATCGATCGAATGATACGAAAGAAAAAATATTTCTTCACCTGAATGCCTCCTACTAATCAGAAATATTATAAAGAGTAAAAAGGCTAGAAAATTCTAGCCTTTTTACCATTTAAGACTTCTTCATATTTATTTTTTTATTCTGCTTCTTTAGCAGATTCTTCCCGACCTTTTTCCCATGCTTCTTTTGCTTTGTCATATTCAGCACTTGTAATTGGTTCTTTGGTTACTTTGACGTTTTTGTATTTTGCATCAGATAAACCAGCCCAAGAATAAGGTCTTTCAAATGGAATGACATTAGTTAAAGAAGGAAGTCCACCATTTGCTTTAATTGGAATTTGTAACACATTATCTAATAACCATGCTTCAGCTTTAGCATAAGCAGCATACCGAGCGTTATTGTCATCTGTAATAGCGTTAGCAGCATCTAATAAAGCATCATATTCAGAAAGACCAATGGCATCTTTAGCACCTTTAGTCGTATCTTCTCCTGCAACAATTTCAGAACCGTTAAGTCCTAATGTGTGTAACAAATCACCATTTCTTGAATTGTAAATGTTCAAGTAAGTGGATGGATCAATGTAGTCAGGTCCCCAACCAGAAGCTGTGGAAAGGTCAAAGTCAGCATCTTTTCCATCATTTACTAAATAAGTAGCAGTGTTGTAAGCATCTTCTGAAAGAAGTTGTACATCAATGACCACATTGTCAGCGCCTAAAGCATCTTCAATGGATTTCTTCAATGATTTTGCTTGGTTAACTAAAACTTGTGATGTTTCTGGTGAAGGAAGGTCTAAATGAATTGGGAATTGAACGCCTTCAGCACTTAATGCTTCTTTTGCTTTAGCAAAGGTTTCTTTCGCTTTATCAGCATTATAGTAAGCATCTTGCCCATCTTTTAAGTCCACGCCTTCAAAAGCAGTAGCGTCCATTTTCACTAACTCTTCTTGCACTACATCCCCGTAATTTTTTCCATCAATGGTTACAAATTCTCCTGGGATTAACGTATTACGAACAGATTTACTTGCTCCTTCTTCTCCCACGTTTTGTGCATTGTAAGTGACTTTATCAAAAGCGAATTGAATTGCTTGACGGAATTCTTTGTTTAAAATCGCTTTTTGTGTGTCAGATTTTTGTGTATCGTCGGCTTTACTTGTAGCATTGTAAGTTTGACGGTTAAAGTTGAAGGTCATATTGAAAGTTGTGCCATCTGTTTCAGACCAGATAATGTCATCGCCATATTTATCAGTGACTTCACTATAACCTGCATCATTAGGGAAAACTCGAGCAGTAGCATAAGAGCCATCATCGAAGCCTTTAAATAAAGAGGAAGGATCTGAACCGTCATAATAAGTAAACTTGATTTCATCTAGGTAAACATTATCTTTATCCCAGTAAGATTCATTTTTAGCGTATTCAATGACAGAACCTGCTGTAAAGTTACTTAATAAGAATGGTCCATTGTACAAAATAGAATCAGGAGTAGCGGCACCGAAACTGTCTCCTTTTTCATTCAAGAATTCTTCATTTACTGGATATAAAATTCCGTAAGTTGTTTTTGAATTCCAGAAACTTTCTGGAGCATTTAACGTATATTCAACGGTATAGTCGTCAACGGCTTTAACCCCTACTTGAGAAAAGTCAGTAATCGCTCCTGAAGCATAATCAGAAAGACCTACAATACTATCGGCCACAATATATAAAGTTTCAGATTGTACTTCTACAGCATGTTTCAAACCAGTGACAAAGTCTGCGGCTTTTACTTCAGCAACTTCATTTCCCTCACTATCAACCCACTGTACTCCTTTACGTAGGTGATAAGTGTATTTCAAACCATCATCTGATACTTCCCATGACTCTGCAAGAGCTGGTGTCAGATTACCGTATTTGTCATTTTCTAAAAGTCCGTCAACAAAGTTCGCAAAATGGTCTCCATTAATCGTTCGTGAAGATAAAGTATAGTCAAAAGTGGTTGGATCTGTGGAATAAACATAGTTATACGTTGTTTGTAAATCTTCTCCACCAGCAGCGGAACCACCGGATGAATCTGTTTTACCGCCACCTGATCCACAAGCTGCTAATAGTAACGTTGAAGCCAATAAAACTCCAGCACTTAAAAAGATTTTTTTTCGTGTACGCATTTGCATTCCTCCAAAATTCAAATTATTCACCTAAATAAGCATAACATTAAAGGAAACTCATTTGAGATTGAATTGATAATATCAGAATTCCATAAAGTCGTCAATAATAATTCTCAAAAAATTTAGAATTGTCAGATAACATTTTTAAAAAGATAATTTTCGCAAGTTCCCGTTTGTGAAAATCCTTGTTTCATTCAGCTTTTTCAAGAAAAAACTAGGGATATCAGGTATTTGAATACGTTTTCTTTATTGCTATTATCCCTCTTTTATTTCTAGTGATTTTTTTTAAATACAGGGGTTTTTTTCAAAAAAAAAGTATTTTAACGAGAAATTAAATAACAAATAATGATTTTTATTTCAAAATAAACAGAAAAAAAACAAGATTTTTTTCTCTTTTTTTTCTCATTTTTTCTTAAAAACGTCTTTTTTCGGTTGAATTTTCTGACAATTTAGTCAATAAAGAATCATTCGCAAAATAAAAATATGCATCCTTTAAAACTTCATTATTTACGGAAAATCACCTATCTTTCTATTTTTTACGACATAAATATCAGCAAAAGACGAAGATTAACTCAGAGACAAGAAACATAAAAAGTATTAATAAATCTTTTATATTTTTTATTCTCTCATTTTTCTCAAATAAATGCAACGGTTTCACTGTTGCATTTATACGGAGAAACGATTATTTATGCTTAATTTTTGCATTTTTATTAGAAAACGCTTTATTTTATGCTTTAGTGGTTTTTAAAAAAAGCCCAAAAAACAAGGAGAAGGAAGCTAAAAAGCTCTTTCTCCTTGTTTTTATTAAGATGAATATTTAGCTTAAACTTTTTTCTGTTACTACAAAGGCATTAGGAATACTTCTTTCATTTCCATTACTTAAAGTGTTTACTCTTTCTCCTTCATAATATAGTTCACTCGAACCTCCCCCATCTAAATTAACGGCATTAACCGCTCCTAAATTTTCCATAATTTCTTGTAAATCATATAAGGTAGCTCCTAAACTATCAGCTTGTCGCCCTTCAATTACAACAAAATAAAAAGTTCCATCCGCCCCTTGACCAATAGCGCTTCTTGGCTGTAACCCTCCTGTTTCTTCTTCAGTAATTTGTTCATTTCCATTTACTAATAAAAAAGGACCAAAAGAAATAGCTGAAGTAATTCCCGCGTCTAAAGCCGTTTCATAAGTATAATTGCCTAAAAGTAATTTTCCTTCATTTGTTAGACCAATTATCGCGTAATTTTCCTCTTTTTCACCATATAGAAGTTCTCCATCCATCATGGTAAATGTTCCCAAGGCTCCAGAAGAATTATTTCTTGTAAAATTAAAACCAGCGGCATTGATTGCTGCTACATAATTATTTTCTGTAACCACTTGAGAAAGTTTTGAGCCTTCATCACCATCTAAGGTATTAATTAATTGAACTGTACTAGGATCTTTAATCGCTAAAACATAACCTTGGTACGTCTCTCCAGAAATTTCTGTTTTTTCTACATTATCACTAGCAGTTGACTGAGCAGCAATGGTCACTTCGTCTCCAGTAGAATTTTCTTTATTTTCCACTTCATAATCTGCTAGAATTTCCTGAATTTCTTCATTAGATAAAAAAGCAGTGGCTAACCACTGATGAGTGCTAGTACTCATCGCTGTTTGGACCCATAAGTCTCTGTTTGTTTTAAATAAATCTGTTTTAAAAAATAAAAATAAGCTCACAACTACAATCATTGCAAAACTACTTGCGATAAAACTAAAGGGTTTTAAATATTTTTTCATGTTCTTACCTCCTTAAGGTAAGTTAAGAATAAAAAAATAAGCTTAAACTACCCTTAAACGCCTTTTAAGAAAAGACAAAAAAATCCTGGTCAAAAAATTGACCAGGAAAGTTTTTTTATGAATTAAGCATCAAGTTCAGGTGCATTTCCAAGAGCTGCAGAAAGCATCCAAATATTTTTTTCAATCCGTGTTTTACCAGCAATTAAAATATCATTTGTAACATTGTCTCCTTCTTCATCAGAAGCAGCAATTCCTTTATCATAAATTGTATTTAAATAGCGATAAACATCTAACACACGTTTTAATTGATCTTCCATGGAGCGATCATAGGAGCTTTCAATGCTCTTAAAGCCAGTGTGTTTAACAAATTCTTCTAAAGTAGCATAAGGTGCTCCATCTAGAGTGATTAAACGTTCTGAAATTTCATCTAAATCTTCGTTGAGTTCATCCATATATTGGTCCATTTTTGGATGTAAGTTAAGAAAACCAGGCCCACGCATATACCAATGCACTTGATGAATTGCGACAGTTGCTTGAGATAGATCAGCCACTAATTGATTTAAAACTTCTTTTGTTTTTGCAAATTTCATTATAAAAGCCTCCTATTTATTCTTATTACAATCTATATACTACTTGATTCCTTTAATATTGTAAAAAGATAGAGCTTAATTGAAACTGATTATCAATTAAAAAAGCTAAATGAGCTCGTTTAGCTTCTAAGTCAATATTCTCTTATCCTTTTCAGTAAGAAAAGCTGGACACTATCCAGATAAAAATGATGTAAACCATTGATAATTATAATATTTTTCCGTCAAAAGTTTTATAATCCTGTTAACTTAAAAAAAATAAAGTCCAAAGATTTCCCTTGGACTTTATTTTACTTATTTCCCTAATTCAGCCTCTAAAGCAGCATTCACTTCATCCCCTACTTGAGTGAGCTGTTCATTTAAAGTTGCTTGATCTTTCGCTCCAGTAACAAAGGCTAAGTAAAGATCGGTAACTTTTTTACTTTGGTCTTGAGTCACTGACCATTGTCCTTTATTTTTTGTAAATACTAAAGTAATATCTGTTACTTCTTCATTTAAAGAAACATCTTGCACATTTTTTTCTAAAGCACTTAAAGTAGTAGCCATAATTTTATTATCATCTTTAGCAATACTATTGTCTCCTTTAATTGCCGCTAACAAATCTTCGTCCGTTTTTTTAATTAAAGCAGGATAATCAAGGCCTGTAATGTGATAAGTCACTTGAGCTGTTTCATCATTTTCCGCTTTAACTTCCACCGTGTAGCTAGTTTTATCTTGCATTTGCGAATACAAAGCATTGTAAAAAGTATCCGCTTGTTCGTCTGTCACTGTCGAAGTAGACATTAGACCTTTTTTGAAATTTTCTTTAAAATCAGCGGCATTTTTATCCATCACTTCTTTTAAAGCCTTACTGTCAGAAAAGTTTTCTTCAAAAGACTCAGAATCTTTATCATACACTAGGCGATTAATAAATAAAGTCGCTCCATCTTCTGCTGGGATTGTTTCTTTAGCACAGGCAGTAAAAATAAAGGCTAAAGGTAGGAGCAATAAAAATATTTTTTTCATTTTTGAAATCTTCCTTTCCAGGTAACACAACATCATCCTTCTATATTTAACAAGGATTAAGGTAAAAAGTCAAAAAATCCAGGAAATTCCTGGATTTTCTGAGGATATTTTGAAATTTCTTAAGACTTTTTTGAAAAATTAGCGAATAGGTAAAAATTTTGCTTTCACTAAAGCTTGGTAAACTAACTGTCCCATAAAGCCTGCTGCTGCTGCTTTTATAATTCCTGGAACAACAAAAGGAATAAAGCCTGCTGATATTGCTTGCATAAATGGATTTTTTAAAGCAATCCATAACCAGACAGTCCCGAAAAATAAAGTGACAATGGCGCCAATTAAATTACTAATGACGGCAGAAACATAGGTATGACCGAATTTTTCTAACCAAAGACTTGTAATGAGGCCATTGGCTAAAAAACCAACGAGAAAGCCTCCTGTGGGTCCAAAGACCACACCTACCCCACCATTGCCTCCTGCAAAAACAGGCAAACCAATCAGACCTAATAATAAGTATAAAAAAATACTAGCTGTTGTGGTTTTTTTATCTAACACTGTGGCGGTTAATCCTACAGCAAACGTTTGTCCAGTTAAAGGAATCGGACCTAAGGGGAAAGTAAGTTGTGCAAAAATCGCAATAATAGCTGCAAATTCTGCTGCTAAAAGCCAATTTTTTAATTTCATTTTTGTCTCCTTTGTAAGTAGAATGAGAGGCAGAAAAATTTTTCAAAATAATTATTGCAAATGAAATAATTTCAGTAACAAGGGAAAAACAATAACGGTAATGGTTCCTGTAACCCCAATGGAAAGACCACTCATGGCTCCAGGAATTTCTCCCATTTCCATAGCTTTTGCTGTTCCAATAGCGTGGGCGCTACTTCCAAGAGCAATCCCTTGAGCTACTGGATCAGTAATCTTAAATAATTTTAAAATAAAAGGAGACATAATGGATCCTGATACTCCAGAAAAAATAACCATCACTAAAGTAATTGCCGAAAGTCCACCAAAACCTTTAGAAATTTCAATGGCAATGGCGGTCGTGACATTTTTAGGGGCGGTAGAAATAACTACAGCTTTTGGTAATTGGAATAAATTTCCAAAAAACATCATCATGGCACCGGAAATTAAACAACCCGTTACAATTCCAACTAAAATGGATCTGGCGTGGTGCTTTAATAAGTGCAAGGTTTTATATAATGGAATACCAATGGCCACAGTCGCTGGAGTAATTAGAGTGTTTAACATTTCCCCTCCTTTATAATAGTCATCATAGGAAATGCCTGTTACTTTTAAAATAATAATAATAACAACAGTGGAAACTACTAGTGGATTAAAAAAAGGATAAGGATAACGGCGAAATAATTTCGTCGCTACTACAAAAACACCAATGGATAATACTAAACCAAAAAGAGGATTACTACTGAGCATTGTCATCCTCCTTTATCGGGCAGTCTCCTTCAAAACGTTCCTTAATTTTTTGAACGACTACTCCCACAATTCCCATGGATATGGCCGTAATAAAAAGTGAAAGGACTATAAGAATCGGCCAAATTTTTTCAATGGCGGAAAAATGAGTCATAATCCCCACTCCAGCAGGAACGAATAAAATACTGAGATTTCCTAAAAGAAATCCTCCCACTTCTTTCACATCATCAAGTTTAATGATGTTCAGTTGTAACGCTAAAAATAATAAAAGCATGCCTAAGACGCTGCCTGGAATAGGTAGTTGAAGCAAAACTTTTAAGGCTTCCCCTAAAAATGAACATAGGAGAATATAAAATAATTGCAAATAAATCTTCATAAGTTCCCTCCTGTTTCATTCCGATTATAGCGAATATCTGAAAAATTTAAACCCCAAATCAGTTCTTTTTCGGTATTTTTTCAGAAAATGTTGTAAAATATCACTATAATTAAGAAAAAAACGAAACTTCTTTCATTTTTTGCGTGTGAATCACTGCTCATTTAATTCATTCATGGGCTAATTTAAATAGAAGAAAATAAGCACATGGTTTATGATGAAAGTAGAAAAATTAATTTTTCTATCTTTACTTTAAAAGCTTCCTTTGAGATTACTTTTTCAAACTTATTTTTTTAAAGACTATTTTAACCGGACTAAAACTTAAAAAGGAGAATTTTCATGCCAAAACTCATCGCCTTTGATATTGACGGGACACTATTAAATACAAAAGGGGAAGTGCTACCTTCCACTATTGAAGCCATTGAACAGCTGAGAAATGCCGGTCATTTAGTGACGATTGCTACGGGTCGCTCTTATTTTTTAGCTGAAAAAATTATTACTGGGCTTAATTTTGAAAATTATTTATTATTAAATGGTGCAGCAGGGTTTATTAACCATAAACAAGTGGTCAAAGAATTATTAAATCCTGAAAGTTTTGCCAAGTTAGTTCATTTTTCCAACACATTAGGTGTCGATATTTCTTACCAAAACCTCTATGAAATTCATCGCTTTCAAAAAGAAGCCACCACCCCTATTCAAGAAGCTATGGCCTCTTTTCGGGCTGAAGTGCCTTCTTATGATCCAGAATTTTATTTAGAAAATGAAATTTATCAAGGGATTATTTACTCTGATACTTCCTTTGACGAGGCCTTTAAAAAGGAAAACTTCTCCGCTTTTGATTTTGTTCGCTGGCACCCATATGGTGTTGATGTAATTCCTGCTAATAATTCTAAAGCACGCGGTCTTTTAAAAATGTTAGCTCATGAACATTTAACTGTTGATGATTTAATTGTTTTTGGAGATGGTTTAAATGACCGAGAAATGTTACAAGCAGCTGGCACTGGGGTGGTCATGGGAAATGCCGTAGATGACGTTAAAAAATATGGTAATTTAATCACCAAAACCAATAACGAAGACGGTATTTATC
>CAMJVA010000020.1 GCA_946409145.1 uncultured Enterococcus sp.
TTTTTCGGTACAGTTGAAAAAATAGGCTACCTAAGCTAAACTAAAAAAGAATTAAAGCAATGGTCTACAGATTTAAGGAGGAGAAGTAATGGATCGTTTTGTAATTATTTTAGCCGCTGGTCAAGGAACCCGGATGAAATCAAAATTATATAAAGTACTACATAAGGTTTGTGGAAAAGCAATGGTGGATCACGTGGTCAGTGAAGGAGAAAAATTAAATCCGGCCCAAATGATTACGATTGTAGGGTTTGGTGCTGAAAAAGTGCAAGAAGCTTTAGGCAATCGGACAGAGTATGTGTTACAAGAACAACAATTAGGAACAGGACATGCTGTTTTACAAACAAAAGACCTTTTAGCAGGAAAAAAAGGAACCACTGTGGTTTTAAGTGGGGATGCCCCTCTTTTAACAGCTGAAACCATTGAAGCGTTGTTTAAAGACCACCAAGAAAATAAGCGAGCTGCTACAATTTTATCTGCCATTTATCCCAATCCTACAGGTTACGGGAGAATTGTTAGAAATTCTACTGGTGAAGTGGAAAGAATTGTCGAACAAAAAGATGCCACAGAAGAAATTGCTAAAATTAAAGAAGGTAATTCTGGCACCTATTGTTTTGACAATGAATTATTATTTGAAGCGTTAAAAGAAGTGAAAACTGATAATGCTCAAGGAGAATATTATTTAACAGATATTATTGAAATTTTAAAAAACCAAGGACATTCTGTAGGTGCCTTTCCCATGGAAGATTATCAAGAATCTTTAGGGGTGAACGATCGAATTGCTCTCAGTCAAGCGACAAAAATTATGCAAAAAAGAATTAACGAAGGACATATGAGAAACGGTGTGACTTTTTACGATCCAGAACACACTTATATTGACGCTGACGTGGTCATTGGTTCAGATACCATTGTAGAAGGCAACGTGACCATGAAAGGTAAGACAGTTGTTGGAGAAAATTGTGTGATTACTTCAGGAAGCCGCTTAGAAAATGCGACTATTGCTAATAATGTTTTAATCAGATCTTCTGATATTGAAAGTTCTTCTATGGATGAACACAGTAATATTGGACCTTTTGCTCATCTTAGACCAGAGTCACATATTGGCAAAAATGTCCACATTGGAAACTTTGTAGAAGTGAAAAAATCTACCATTGACGAAGATACTAAAGTTGGACATTTAACTTATGTAGGAGATGCGACTTTAGGAAAAAATATTAATATTGGTTGCGGCACAGTTTTTGTTAACTATGACGGAAAAAATAAACATCATACTACAGTGGGAGATAACGTGTTTATTGGCTGTAATGCTAATTTAGTAGCGCCTTTAACCATTGAAAAAAATTCCTTTATTGCAGCTGGCTCTACGATTACAAAAGACATTCCAGAACTTTCCATGGCTATTGCTAGAAGTCGCCAAGAAAATAAAGAAGGTTACGCCAAAAAACTTCCTTATTATGAAGAATTCTAGTATTCTATAAGTAAGAAAAAAACTAAGATTATTTTTAAAAATTTATGAGAAACCGCTGAAATAATCCACTTATTTAGACTTCTGTACTAAAAATGCTTGAAATCTGTTATCAAAACAACTAGTATATTAGTGAATTGAAAAACCAAAAACATATGGAGGGCCTCATGTCTAAACATTATTTTGATCCAAGATTGAAGATTTTTGCTTTAAATTCCAACAAACCTTTAGCAGAAAAAATTGCCAAAGCGGTGGGTGTGGAATTAGGACGTACTTCAGTGAAAAAGTTCAGTGACGGGGAAATTCAAATTAACATTGAAGAAAGTATTCGGGGAGCACATGTTTATGTTATTCAGTCTACTTCTAGTCCGGTAAATGACAATTTAATGGAACTATTAATTATGATTGATGCCCTAAAACGAGCTAGCGCCCAAACTATTAACGTGGTAATGCCTTATTATGGTTATGCCAGACAAGACAGAAAAGCGCGAGCTAGAGAACCGATTACAGCAAAACTTGTGGCTAATATGTTAGAAACTGCTGGAGCAACTCGCGTGTTAACTTTAGATTTACACGCTGCGCAAATTCAAGGATTTTTCGACATTCCAGTGGATCACTTAATGGGAGCACCTTTGATTGCTGATTATTTCTTAGAGAAAAAACTTTTTGGTGATGATGTGGTTGTTGTTTCTCCTGACCATGGTGGTGTCACAAGAGCCCGTAAACTAGCAGAATTTTTAAAAGCACCTATTGCAATCATTGATAAACGTCGCCCTAGAGCTAATGTGGCTGAAGTGATGAATATTATTGGTGAAGTCAAAGGGAAAAAATGTATCTTAATTGATGATATGATTGACACAGCAGGAACAATTACTTTAGCAGCCAATGCTTTAAAACAAGCTGGGGCAGTGGAAGTTTACGCTTCATGTACGCACCCTGTGTTATCTGGTCCAGCTATGCAAAGAATCCAAGATTCAGCGATTTTAAAATTAGTGGTTACTGACTCTATTTACTTACCAAAAGAACGGTTAATTGATAAAATTGACCAAATCTCTGTGGCTAATTTAATGGGAGACGCTATTAAACGTATTCACGAAAATAAACCTGTGAGTCCTTTATTTGAAACAAAACATACGAAATAAATAAAAAAACGTTCAGCTCTTAGGAGTTGAACGCTTTTTCTTTTAAAGTTAAAGGGATAAAATTTTTGACCAGAAAATATTATATTTATCAATGGAGTACATCATTTTCATCTGGACATTGTCCAGCAAAACGAGCTAGCTCTCGGTGCAAAATCACTTGCTGAATTCGCGACAAAATTCATCGCTAAATTTTTCAAGCGCATTTTGCTTGAGAGCTGAACGAGCTCGTTCAGCTTTTGTTATAAAAAGAGATTACATTTCTTTTTTATTTTGTTCCGCTAAAAGGTCGCGAATTTCTTTTAAGTAAGTTTCTTCAGCAGAAATTTCTGCTACTTCTTCCTCTTCTTCTTTTTTCACACCAAAAGAACGTAATTTATTCACGGCTTTAACAATTAAAAATAAAACAAAAGCAGTAATAATAAAGGCAATAATAGCATTAATAATCAGATCAAAATCTAAGAAAAGTTTGGTTCCAGGAAGATTAATTTTCATCCCGGTAAATTCGCCATTTTTAGAAGCTCCAGGAATAAAAGAAATGACCCAACCAACAAGGGGGGTAATGAAACCTTCCACTAATGAATTGACAATGGCTGTAAAAGCGGCCCCAATAACAACCCCAACAGCTAAATCAACCACGCTTCCGCGCATAATAAATTCTTTGAATTCTTTTAACATAAATTTTCTCCTTTCAATGATTACTTTAAGTATACTGAAAAAAAGGATTTTTTGAAATGAAAAAACAATAGTTAGAAAAAAAGACCTTTGGGAAAAAATTTACCAAAGATCTTTTAAGTAGCAATTATTTAACTAAGGTTCCTCTAACCATCCAGCGATTCACTGAATCATCTGTACAACAAATGAGAGTAATAAGTCCCTCTCCTTCATCATCACTAATATAAGACACTTCACTAGGGGTGATTACTTTTTTCTCTGTTAAAATATACTGGGCGGAATTTTTGCCAATGGTCATGGTAACGTGTTGTCCTGCTTCAGCATATTTTAACTGGCTAAATAAAATACTGCGGCGACTGGCTAAACGGTGAGCGGCTAGAGAAAAATTTTCTTTTCCTACTTCTTGATTGGGTTTTAAAGTGCCCGCGCCCACTAGTAAAGCCGCATTAGACACCCCTTCTACAATGGGAACGGCAATATTTTGTTCTTCAAAGACAACTTTTCCAATGCCATATTGGAAAATAATATTTTTCGCGTCGGCTTTTTGGTAAGCGTCTTTGGTAATTTCAGTGACGTCAGCCCCAGAATAAATATCTTCTTTGAAAAGAGCTGTTCTTTTTTCAGTAACGTCTTTTTGTTCATCCACTAAAGATAAAGTTTCTTCAGCTTTTCTTTCATTTAAGTAATCAAATAAATAAGGTCGACCAATTAAATAAACTCCTCCTAAAAATAAAAGCAAGATAATTAGATTTAATAGTCGGGACTTGGTCTTTTTTTTCATGGTAGTCCTCCTGAAAGTTATGGGGCAATTTTAGCATAGGTAGGAAGTTTTTACACCTTTTAATGTTTAGAAAATTACTTTTTTCTTAGGAATTTATTATTATTTGATCATTATGTTTTTCTTTCTAAATAAACAAGGTATAATGGAAAAGATTACTTATGTTACTTGTAGGGTTTTAAAGAGGAATGTGTATTGCACCTTAGTTTTTACTGGGGTATAATGATTTGGATTTACCAGATTCGGAGGAATTTATTTTGAATTTAGAATTTATCCCGATTATTGTCGGGACTGATATGAATGCTTACAATATGTCCATTTCTTTTCATGAAGAATATGGGGTGCATCCTATTTTAGTAGGACAAGCACCATTGACGTTTACTCAATACTCCACTATTCCAGCTCACATTGAATATTTTGCCGATCTTCACGAAGCGGGGAAATTTACAATTAATTTAGAAAAAGTAGCTAAAAAATATCAAGAACCTAACAAAAAATTACTGTTAGTTGGCACCAATGATATGTACGTTCGCTACATTGTGGAAAATGCTGAATTTTTACGGCAATACTATGTTTTTAATTATCCAAGTTTAAAAGTAATTGACCAACTACAATATAAAGCTAATTTTTATCAATTATGTGAAGAATATGGCATTGATTATCCTACTACACGTTTTTACAATTGTGGGGATATTTCAGAAGCTTTTCACGATGAAAAAATGCGTTATCCTGTGGTATTGAAACCAAGTAATGTGATTAAGTATATTGATCTTCATTTTCCTGGGAAGAAGAAAGTTTATCGCGTGGACTCAGAAAAAGAAGTGAATGAGGTCATTAAAACTTTACACGACGGACACTATGATGATGATGTGATTATCCAAGAATTTATTCCTGGAGACGATTCTTATATGTGGGATGGCGTGTTATACGTTAATCAAGATAAAAAGGTCCAATTAGTTGCTTTAGGTCAAGTGGTTCTTCAAGAACATACGCCAACAGCAATTGGAAATTACACAGCGATTATGGCGCGTTTTAACCAAGACTTAATGGATATGATGAAAAATTTCTTGGAAGAAATTGGCTATACAGGCTTTGCTAATTTCGATTTAAAATATGACGAACGAGATGGGAAATTCAAAGTTTTTGAAATTAATATTCGTCAAGGACGTTCCAGCTATTATGTGACCCGTCTTGGAGAAAATATGGCGCGGTATTTAGTAGATGATTGTGTCTATCATCAAGATAAACCGATTAAATACGCTCAAGGAGAATATTTATTCTCAGTGGTGCCCAAAAAAGTTTTAAGAGAACATGTGGAAAATCCTGATATTCAAAAAGAAGTGCAAGCTTTAATTCAAGCTAATAAATGGGGAAATCCACTATTTTATAAAAAGGATAAAAGTTTTAAACGAAAACTTTATTTAGTCGCACGACAAATAAATTATGTGAAAAAATATCGCAATAATCACTGGTAAACTTAGAAACTGAAACAAAAAAAATCCGTTTTAAAAGAACAACCAGGGTGTCATCATTTTATTAAGAAGAAGTCCCCTTTACTTTTAAAATGAAGGAGCTGTGACCAATTGTCACAGCTCCTTTCTCTCTTTTATAAAGGGTGGAAAGATTGTCAAATAGCCTTTTTTCAACTATCATTGAGAAATAAGGAGTGGAATTTATGAAAACTTTAACCTCAGGGGTTTATTTACACCTTTTACCAGAAAAAAAATATAAAACAATTCGCATTAATATCCGTTTTTCACAAGTTTTACGAGAAGATAATAGTACGTTACGGACGTTATTGGCTAGTGTTTTAGAGACGAATGCTAAAAATTATCCTACACAACGCCACGTTTCTCAAGTATTAGCTGATTTATATGGGGCAAGTTTTGGAATTAATGTGGGAAAAAAAGGAACCAGACACATTGTGACCGTCAGTATGAATTTGGTGAATGATAAATTTTTAACAGAAAAAAATATTACTCAAAAGGCCATTTCCTTTTTAAAAGAAATGCTTTTTGCTCCTAATATTACGAATGATTTATTTCATGAAGAGACTTTTTTACGGGAAAAGGAAAATTTATTAAGTTATTTAAAGAGTGTTTATGAAGATAAACAAACTTATTCTTCTTTAGAACTACAAAAATTATATTTTAAAGATCCAGCTCAAGGAATTCCTAGCTTTGGTTTAAAAAAACAGCTAGAAAAAGTCACAAATGCCCAATTAGTAGAGGCTTATACTGAAATGATTGAAGAAGATAAAGTAGATATTTTAGTCGTGGGAGACGTGACAGAAGAAGAGATGGTTTCTTTATTTAGTGAATTTCCTTTTAAGGAACGGGAAGAAGCCATTGAAAAAGTAACTTACCAACAAGAATTTTCCCCTGTTATTCGGGAAAAACAAGAGCGACAAGAAATTAGTCAAGCTAAATTAAATCTCGCTTACCGGGTTAAAAGTAGTTCTGTCAGTGAAGATTATTTTACTGCAGTCATTTTTAATGGTTTATTTGGAGGCTTTCCTCATTCAAAATTATTTTTAAATGTCCGGGAAAAAGAAAGTCTCGCTTATTATGCTTCCTCTAGCTTAGATACTTTTAGAAGTTATTTAAGTGTTCAAACGGGCATTGAAGGAAAAAATCGCGATCATGTGCTTCATTTAATAACAGAACAGTTAGAAAGTTTGCAAAGAGGAGAAATTAGTGACTTAGAGTTACTGCAAACTAAGGCGAACTTGAAAAACCAATTTCTCATGACTCAAGATTCTCCTCAAGGACAAATGGAGCTTTATTTCCGCCAAGTCTTTTTAAATGAATGTATCACTGAAGAGATGTGGCTTGAGAAATTAGAGGCAGTGACTGTGGAAGATGTGAGCCAGTATGCTAAAGATGTTCGTTTAGAAAGTATTTATTTTTTGGAAGGAGTCACTCATGAGAATTAATTATCCTACCTTACAAGAAACAGTCCTTGAAGAAACTTTAGAAAATGGTTTAAAAGTCGTGTTAGTTCCAAAACCTGGTTTTCAAAAAACATACGGGCTATTTACGACTAATTATGGGTCCATTGATGAAACTTTTGTTCCTTTAGGTCAGAGTGAAAAAATAACAGTACCAGAAGGAATTGCGCATTTTTTAGAGCATAAATTATTTGAAAAAGAAGACGGGGATGTTTTTCAAAAATTTTCTCAATTGGGCGCTTCAGCTAACGCTTTTACCAGTTTTACCAAAACAAGTTATTTATTTTCTGCTACAGAAAATATTTGGGAAAATTTAGAAACTTTACTTAACTTTGTGCAAGAACCGTATTTCACTGAAAAATCCGTGAATAAAGAAAAAGGAATTATTGCCCAAGAAATTAAAATGTATCAAGATGATGCTAATTGGCGACTTTTTTTCGGCGTCTTACAAAACTTATATCCTAAACATCCTTTACACATTGATATTGCTGGAACCGTTGGGAGTATTCAAGAAATTACCCCAGAGCTTTTATATAAATGTTATGAAACGTTTTATCATCCTAGTAACATGACCTTACTTGTTGTGGGAAATATTGACCCAGACAGCTTATTAGCAAAAATTAAAGGCAACCAAGGCAGTAAAAAGTTCCCTGAAGGAAAAGAAGTGAAACGCTTTTTCCCAGTAGAAAGTGTAAAAGATATTATTGCCGAAAATTCCCTAGCTATGGATATTTTAGTGCCAAAAGTAGCCTTAGGAATTAAAAATTTTGCGCCGTTAAAAAGCAATCCTAAAGAACAAATGAAAGATAAGTTAGTGGGAATGTTTCTTTTAGAAATTCTTTTAGGAGAAAGTTCAGCTGCTTATTTAGAACTTTATGATCAAGGATTAATTGATGATAGCTTTGGTTTTGAATTTAATGTAGAAAGAAGTTTTTCTTTTGGAGACTTTTCAGGAGACAGTCACCAACCACAAAAATTAGTGGCCGCTTTAAAAGACATTTTATTTACGGATAAAGCATTCAAAGAAATAACGGAAGAAAATCTTTCCCAAGGGAAAAAACAAATGCTTGGAAAATATCTTCAATCTTTAAATTCAGTGGAATATATTGCCAATCAATTTTTCCAAACTTCTGATTTAAAAGGAAACCTTTTTGAACTCCCAGAAATCATTGACAGTATTACTTTAGAAGATTTGAAAAAATTTGCTGAAGAATTTTTACAAAAAGAAAATAGCACTGTCTTTTACTTGCTACCAAAAGGAAAAGAGCAATGAGGCACGCTTTAGTAATGGGAGCTACTGGGAGTATTGGAGCAGCTATTTGTGAAGAATTAGCCCAAAAAGGTTTTTCTTTATACCTTCATTATGGAGAAAATAAGGAAAAAGCGAAAAATTTACAAAAATCTTTGGAAATTCGCTATCCTAAACAAGATTTTTTTGTGGTATCTTTAAAGATGGACAAACTTTTAGAAAATGACCTGGAAATTTTTGTAAAAAACCTTTTTTCCTTAGATACCATTGTTTTTGCTCAAGGAAGAAGTTGGTATGGTCTTTTAAAAGAAATGCCAGAAGAAAAGATGGATGAGTTATGGAACGTTCATGTGAAAACACCCGTGTTGCTCATTCAAAAACTACAAGACAAACTTGTTCAAAATCCCTTTAGTCGCATTATTTTTGTAGGTTCTATTTATGGAAAATCAGGCAGTGCCATGGAAGTTTTTTATAGCACGTTAAAAGGTGCCTTAGAAAGCTTTGTTAAAAGTTATGCCAAAGAAGTGGCAACTCTTGGCTTGACGGTGAATCTCATTGCTCCAGGAGCCATAAAAACAGGATTGTTAAAAGATTTTACCCAAGATGAATTAGAAAATTTAACCTTGGAAATTCCTCTTTTACGCCTAGGAAAACCAGAAGAAATTGCGTATTTTGTGGGAGTTTGTGCAAGTGAAAAAGCTAGCTATTTAACTGGAAGCATTCAATATGTAACTGGTGGCTGGTTAAATTAAACCACAAGGAGGATGCCTCATGGCTGAAATCGGTGATATTTTAAAGGAAGCCCGAAAAAATAAAGGTTATACTTTAGATGACTTACAGCAAATCACCAAAATTCAACGACGTTACTTAGAAAATATCGAAGACAACGATTTTTCCGCCTTACCAGGTGATTTTTATCTTCGCAGTTTTGTGGAGCAGTATGCCATTGCCTGCGATCTTGATCCAAAACCACTTTTAGCTAGTCTTAAAGGTGAAAAAGTAGATTTAAAAGTAGAGAAAAAAGCCGTAGATGCTGTAGAATCTATTGATTATTCTCGAAAAAATTTACGTCAAGATCAACATAAATCCCCTAAAAATAAAAAAAATTGGCCAGTCATTATTTTAACTACTTTGGCACTTTTAATTATTATGGGCGTTTTAGTGGTAACTATAAAAGATCGGAAAAATAATCCAGTGATTTCCCGTCCCCCAGCAGTGATTGTGAATTCCACTGAAGAAAGTACCGTGGCCACTTCAGAAAGTGTTACTGAAAGTACTGTAGAAAGCACCGTGGAAAGTACGACAGAAAGTTCTGCTGCAAAAAGTGAATTTGTCATTGATTCAAGTACTAATTCTAATATTAATATGACCTTAAAAAATGTCACTGATCCAGTTACCTTTGACTTTACTGGAGTGAATGGTCCTTGTTGGATTGGGATTATTGTGAATGGTAATTATATTTATCAACACACTTTACAAGAAGCAGAAACCGTTTCTACAGCGTTACCTCAAGGAGCCACAAGTGCCAAAATTGTTTTAGGGGCAGCGGGGAATGTAACCATTAAAGCTAATGGACAAGAGATGAAATTCAGTGAAGAAACTTTAGGACAAGTCACTAGAAATCTTGAATTAAATTTACAGTACCAACCATAAGAGGCTGAATTAAAAGTGGTTAGCTCTAAGAAATAAGGAGAACAAGCCGAAAATAGTTTTTCATATTTTCGTGATTATTTGACTTATGTCAAAGGAGTTACTTTTAAATCGCCGTTTAAATAAGAGGCTGAATTAAACGTAGTCAGCTCTAAGATAGTTGAATATTGTCTA
This sequence comes from uncultured Enterococcus sp., assembly GCA_946409145.1. Taxonomy (GTDB): domain Bacteria; phylum Bacillota; class Bacilli; order Lactobacillales; family Enterococcaceae; genus Enterococcus_J. The sequence goes on from CAMJVA010000020.1 coordinate 10,078, forward strand.
GTCAGACGAGCTGGTTCAGCTTTTCTTATAAAAATAGTTATAAAGGAGTAGTTGAGATGAATCTTCCCAATAAACTAACTGTGATTCGCATTTGTATGATTCCTATTTTTATTATTCTAGCAGTGGTGCCCATGGATCTTGGGACTATTTCTGCTTTAGGCACGGAATTACCTGTGGCACAACTGATTGCCTGTGTGATTTTTGCCCTGGCGTCTATTACCGATTGGTTAGACGGAAAAATTGCCAGAGCGAGACATTTAATTACTAATTTTGGTAAATTTGCTGATCCTTTAGCTGACAAAATGTTAGTCATGACGGCATTTATTATTTTAGTAGGTATGGGAAAAGTTCCAAGTTGGGTGGCAGCGATTATTATTTGCCGGGAGTTAGCTGTTACTGGATTACGGTTGCTCTTAGTGGAAGAAAGTGGCGAAGTATTGGCAGCAGCTTGGCCGGGAAAAATTAAAACCGCGACACAAATGTTTGCGATTATTTTTCTTTTACTTAATAATATGCCCTTTTCAGCTGTGGGCCTTCCAGTAGATAAAATTTTACTTTACGCATGTTTATTCTTCACTGTTTATTCTGGGGTGGATTATTTCATGAAAAACAAAAATATTTTTAAAGGTTCTATGTAAATTAAAAAGCAAAGAGTGAGACAAATTTTTTGTCTCACTCTTTTCAAATTTTGCGTATGTTTAAAGGAGAAGACAATGAAAGCAGAAATTATTGCTGTGGGAACAGAAATTTTAATGGGGCAAATCGTTAACACGAATGCTACTTATTTAAGTCAGCAATTAAATGAGTTAGGTTTTGATTTATTCCATGAAAGTGTTGTTGGTGACAATGAAAGTCGCCTTTTAGAAAGTTTAACTTTAGGAGAAAAAAGAAGCGATTTAATTATTTTAACAGGAGGACTAGGGCCCACTGAAGATGATTTAACCAAACAAACAGTGGCTAAATTTTTAGCACTTCCTTTAGAAGAAGACGCTGCAACACGAAAAAAAATCGAAGAGTATTTTCAATTTAGCGGCAAAACCTTAACGAAGAATAATTATCTTCAAGCTTTAACTATTCAAGGGGGGATTCCTTTAGACAATGAGGCAGGTCTTGCTGTAGGCACCTTCATTACTCAAGGGGCCACTAGCTTTTTACTTCTTCCTGGACCTCCTTTTGAGCTCAAGACGATGTTTGAGAAAAAAGTAAAACCTTTATTGTTAAAATTATTTCCCTTAAAACATCATTTATTTTCCGAAGTGCTTCGTTTTTATGGCATTGGAGAGTCCCAATTAGCTGCCCGTTTAGAAGCTTTAATTGCCGAACAAGAAAATCCCACCATTGCGACTTACGCCAAACCTCAAGAAGTAACGGTGCGAGTAACAGGAAGTTCTGAGGATTTAGATGAGGCCAAAATCTTAGTCGCCCGAACGAAAGAAAAAATTTTACAAGTAGCAGGAGAATTTTATTATGGTTCCGGGGAAGAGTTATCTTTAGAAAAAGTGGTCGTAGAACTTCTTAAGGAAAGAAAAGCGACAGTGACAGGAGCTGAAAGTTTAACAGGAGGTTTATTTCAAACCACTTTAACAGACGTTTCTGGCGCATCTGAAGTTTTTCCAGGAGGATTTGTCACCTATTTACCAGAAGTGAAAGAACAGCTTTTAAAGGTGAAAAAAGAAACCATTGAAAAATACGGGGTAGTCAGTGAACCAGTAGCCAAGGAAATGGCAGAAGGAGCGCGGAAAAAATTAGGAACGGATTTTGCTTTAAGTTTTACTGGAGTAGCTGGACCAGAAAAATTAGAAGGTCACGTTCCTGGAACGGTGTGGATTGGACTCGCTCAAAAAGGAGAAAAACCCGTGGCTCATTTATATCACTTTAACCGAGATCGGTGGTATATTAGACATCACGCTGTGAAAGAAGGACTAGATTTATTGCGGCGAGAACTTTTAAAATAAAAAAGAATATTTGTTCTATTTTTCTTGCTTTTTTTCTTCGGCTTCGATAAAATAGACAAGTAGCTTAAATGAAATGATTCAACAGATAGAGTAGTAAAAATAAGGAGGAATTTGTGTGGCAGACGATCGTCAACAAGCATTAGAAAATGCCTTAAAAAAAATTGAAAAAAGTTTTGGTAAAGGCTCCATTATGAAATTAGGGGAAAAAGCTGACATGGAAGTTGCCACTGTTCCTAGTGGTTCCTTAGCTTTAGATGTGGCTTTAGGTGTTGGAGGATATCCTCGTGGCAGAATTATTGAAATTTATGGCCCAGAAAGTTCTGGTAAAACCACTGTTTCCTTACATGCCATTGCAGAAGTGCAAAAACAAGGAGGCACAGCTGCGTTTATTGATGCAGAACACGCCTTAGATCCAACTTATGCCAAAGCACTTGGAGTAGATATTGACGAATTACTTTTATCTCAACCAGATACAGGAGAACAAGCTTTAGAAATTGCTGATGCTTTAGTTTCTTCTGGAGCAGTAGATATTGTTGTCATTGACTCCGTAGCAGCCCTTGTTCCGAGAGCTGAAATTGAAGGGGATATGGGAGCTAGCCACGTAGGTTTACAAGCTCGTTTAATGAGCCAAGCTTTGCGGAAACTTTCTGGTTCCATTAATAAAACAAAAACTATTGCTATTTTCATTAACCAAATTCGGGAAAAAGTTGGGGTTATGTTTGGTAATCCAGAAACGACTCCTGGAGGACGTGCTTTGAAATTTTATGCTACTGTTCGTCTTGAAGTGCGTCGAGCAGAACAATTAAAACAAGGAACTGATATTGTGGGGAATCACACTAAAATCAAAGTAGTGAAAAACAAAGTGGCTCCTCCATTTAAAGTAGCTGAAGTAGATATTATGTATGGGGAAGGAATTTCTCGTGAAGGGGAACTCCTAGATATGGCAGCAGACAAAGACATTGTAGAAAAATCTGGAGCTTGGTATTCTTACAAAGGCGAGAGAATTGGCCAAGGTCGGGAAAATGTGAAAAAATATATGCGAGAACACCCTGAAATGGTGGAAGAAATTAATCATCTTGTACGGGATGCTTATGGCATTGGAGACGACAAAGATAAAGAAGCT
>CAMJVA010000021.1 GCA_946409145.1 uncultured Enterococcus sp.
CGTGAATAATATTGAGGACAAGTTTCTTACTGTCGATGAATTGAGAACTTTTTTGAATTATGGCATTGTTCATGAAGAGTTACCAATGTCTGTACTATTCCATGTTCTATTTTACACTGGTTGCCGTGTCAGCGAGGCGCTTGCTCTACAGCCTGGAGATATAGATTTCAAAAGAAATGAAATTCTATTCTATAAGCAAACGGCAGTTAAAGGTAAGAGCAAGGATTTTCGAATTGAAACTACTAAGACAGTTAGTTCTGCTAGACGAGTTCTAGTAACTCCTCTAGTTATGGAAAAGTTACAACAGTTGATTAAGGCTTTGGATGAGATGAGGCAACATTACAGGTTTACTATAGAAGAAACATATTTGTTTGTGTATCTTGACTCTAGTAAACGTGGTGTTCCTTATCGTCGAGAGTATGTAAATGATCACGTCAAACGGTGTGTGAATCGCTCGGGAATTAATAAGCCATTTCATACCCATTTAGCTCGTCATACAATGGCAAGCTTAGTAGCGGAGCACTGTAGCTGGGAAGTCTTGAAAGATCGCTTAGGGCATACTGACCAAACAACTTCAAAAATTTATCGCCACTTAACGTCAAATGAAAAGGTAAAACCTCTGATTGCTTTTAGTTCTTTAGAGAGTTAAAAAACGGTGAAAGCACTGGTATTACAGGATTCTTGAAAAACGATTTTTTAAAAAAGTAGTCAATATGTAGTCAGAGGTAATAAAAATCTTTTTATATCAATACTTTAACGACTTTTCACAAGTATCAAAGAAATTCGTCGTTAATACGAAAATGACTCCCTTGGAAAATTCCAAGGGAGTTTTTTATTTTTGTAAAAAAAGTATCTGAACTTTTTTAGTTCAGATACTTTTTTTAGTTTGCTTTTTCTTCTTCTTCAATCTCTTTTAAATATTTTTTCATTTCAGAAGTTAACTCAATTTCTTCTAAAAGATCAGGACGTCTTAAATAAGTCCGTCGTAAAGACTCTTTTAATTGCCACTCAGAAATGAGCTTATGGTTCCCATTGCGTAAAACTTCTGGAACTTCTTCCCCATTAAATACAGGAGGTCTCGTGTATTGGGGATGCTCTAAAAGTCCCGTGGAAAAAGAATCTTCTGGAGCCGAGGTTTGATTGCCTAAAACATCTGGTAACAAGCGAACAGTAGCATCAATCATCACCATTGCCCCTAATTCTCCTCCAGTTAGCACATAATCTCCTAAAGAAACTTCATCAGTGACTAAATGGCGAATCCTTTCATCATAGCCTTCATAATGACCACAAATAAAAATTAAATGTTCTTCTTTAGAAAATTCTTCTGCCATTTTTTGGTCAAAGGGCTTTCCTGCTGGATCTAGTAAAATAATTCTTTTTTTCGTGGCAGGATTTTTTTCTTCAATAGCTTTTAAATTATCATAAATAGGCTGAACCTGAAGTAACATCCCGGCTCCTCCACCATAAGGATAATCATCTACTGAATGATGTTTATTTAAGGAAAATTCTCTAAAATCAAAAAGATTTAACTCTAAAAGATTTTTTTCTCGAGCTTTTCCAATAATAGACTCTCCTAAAGGTCCTTCAAACATTTTAGGAAATAAAGTAAGGACATCAATTTTCATCCATGAGTCCCTCCATTAATTCTACTAAAACCGTTCCTTTTTCTAAATCAATGTCTTTTACAACGTCATCAATATAAGGTAAATACCAATCTTTTTTCCCAGGACGCGCAACAGTCCACACATCATTGGCTCCCGTGGTGAAAATATCTTTCACTTCACCTAGATCATTATTTTTATCATCCACTACTTTTAAACCAATAATTTCATGGTAGTAAAACTCATCTTCTAAAAGTTCATCTGAAAGAGCATCTTCAGCTACTTTTAAAAGTCCTCCCCGAAATTTTTCCACATCGTTAATCGTTGGATAACCTTTAAAATGTAAGAGTTGAAAATTTTTATGCACTCTTGAGCCATCAATCGTTAGTTCAAGTGGTTTTTCTTTTCCTAAAAAAAGAGTTAATACATTGCCTTTTTTAAAACGCGCTTCTGGAAAATCCGTTTTAGAAATAACCCGAACTTCTCCTTTAATTCCTTGGGTATTGACAATTTCTCCCACGGTTAAAAATTCAGTCATCCTAAGGTAACCTCCTTTGTTTTATTGGATTTATTAAAAAAACCTCAAAACTCCTGAGAGTCTTGAGGCTAATTCTTACTTTGAACCATCCAAAATATTTAAACGAACTTTTTTGGGACCAGACACACGGACACTGTAAACAATGGTTCGAATGGCTTTGGCTACCCGTCCTTGTTTGCCGATGATCCGCCCGATATCATCTGGATTGACGGAAAGATTATATTCCACAAAATCGTGGGATTCAGCTATTTCAAGCTTAATATCTTCCGGATGTGTGACTAAAGGTTCCACAATCGTCAAAAGGAGTTGTTTGACATCTGTCATACGTCCTCAACCTGCCTTATTTCGTATATTTTGCTTCGTGGTATTTTTTCATGATTCCAGCGTTTGATAAAATATTGCGAACGGTATCAGAAGGTTGTGCACCTTTTTCTAACCAATTTAAAATATCTTCTTCATTTAATTTAACTTCTGCTGGATCAACTAATGGGTTGTAAGTTCCAACTGTTTCGATAAAGCGACCGTCTCTAGGAGAACGAGAATCAGCAACTACCACACGGTAGAAAGGAGCTTTTTTAGAACCCATACGTTTCAAACGAATTTTAACTGCCATAATTAAGACACCTCCATTACTTATTTAACAATAGCTAGTGTAACAGCTTTTTTTCGTGCTGTAAAGTCTTTTTTCTTTACAGGGTGAAATTTTTTTATTTTTTCTTCTTTTTCTTCTTTTTGTTAGTCTTTTTCATATAAGACTTCATGGCCATTTTCGATAATTTTCCTTTAACGCCTGTGCCAAACATATTTTCCATCCCAGGCATATTAAAATTACCTTTTGACATTTGTTGCATCATTTTTTTCGATTCATTAAATTGTTTAATCATCCGGTTCACTTCAACAACTGAATTTCCTGAACCAGCAGCAATTCTTCTTCTTCTTGAAGGATTTAATAAATCAGGATTTTCTCTTTCCGCTGGTGTCATAGAAAAGACAATAGCTTTTTTTCGTTCCACATCTTTTGGATCGACTTTTACATTTTCAATCCCTGGCATATTGCTCATTCCAGGAATCATTTTCATTAAATCTTCAATAGGTCCCATGCCCATAACTTGATCTAATTGTTCAATAAAATCATTAAAGTCAAAGGAATTTTCTTTCATCTTTTGGGCAAGCTCTTGGGCTTTTTTCTCGTCATAATCCCCTTGAGCTTTTTCAATTAAAGTTAAAAGATCTCCCATTCCTAAAATTCTTGAACTCATTCGATCAGGGTAGAAAATTTCTAAGTCGGTTAGTTTTTCCCCTGTCCCAGAAAATTTAATAGGTTTTCCAGTGACTGCTCGAATGGAAAGTGCTGCCCCACCACGAGTGTCTCCGTCAAGTTTAGTTAAGACCACCCCTGTAATGTCTAATTGTTCATTAAAACTTTGGGCGACATTCACTGCATCTTGTCCGGTCATAGCATCTACTACGAGTAAAATTTCATCAGGTTTTGCAAGTTCTTTAATTTGGGATAACTCATCCATTAATTTTTCATCAATGTGAAGTCGTCCTGCTGTATCAATAATTACGTAATCATTTTTATTAGCTTTCGCTTGTTCTAACCCAAGGCGAACAATTTCTACAGGAGAAACTTCTGTCCCCATTTCAAACACGGGAACTTTAAGCTGTTCTCCAATAACTTTTAACTGGTCAATGGCCGCTGGACGATACACGTCTCCTGCAATAAGTAGTGGACGTGCTTTTTCATTTTTTTGTAAATAAGCACTTAATTTACCAGCAAACGTGGTTTTACCTGCCCCTTGAAGACCAGCCATCATAATGACTGTTGGAATTTTAGGACTCTTATTGAGTAAAACTGCATCACTGCCTAAAGTGGTGGTTAATTCATCATCAACAATTTTAACGATTTGTTGTGCTGGAGATAAGGAATCCAACACTTCTTGTCCTACTGCTCGTTTTGAAACTCTGGAGGTAAAATCTTTGACCACTTGGTAGTTAACGTCCGCTTCAAGAAGTGCTAAGCGAATTTCTCGCATCATTTCTTTAACGTCTGCTTCAGATACTTTCCCTTTTTTTCTTAATTTCCCCATTGCATCTTGGAGACGCTTTGTTAAACTTTCAAAAGCCATTTATCTCATCCTTTGTTTAATTATTCTTCTTCTAGTTCCTCAAGACGATCAATAAAAAGTGGGAGCATTTCATCTTTTGGATAAGTTTTTTGTGTGTAATCTCTCAGCTCAGAAAATAAATCATTCCGAATAACGTAATCAGAATATAAGTGTAATTTTCTTTCATAATCTTCCAGTAATTTCCCTGATCGCTTAATGTTATCATACACTGCTTGACGAGAGATTCCGTATTCTTCAGCAATTTCCCCTAAGGAATAATCATCAGCATAATAAAGTTCCATGTAATTCATTTGCTTTTCAGTTAAAAGGGTTGCATAAAATTCAAAAAGAGCGTTCATGCGATTGGTTTTAATAATCTCCCTTTCCATCTGCTATCACTCCTTTATTCATCTTTTCTAGTATACCATGTTTGTTTAATTTCCCGAAAATTTTTTTGTTAGGAAAAAGAATTTTTTAAATAAAAAAGACAAGACAACATGTCTTGCCCATTTTCTTATTTTAATAAACAATTCCTGATAAAATATATTCCGAATTCACTACTTTATAAGTGGTAGTGACTTCCACTGATTCTTTTTTATTTCTCTCATTAAAATACACAGTAGCAATACATTCATAACTGTCGTTGCTTTTTAAAGCGATACTTTTGGTTTTAATATATTGAATATCACCATATTTATCCGTTAATTCTTTCTTTTGGTATAAAGTATCTTCGTTAAAATCTTCCAGTAATTCTTCATGGTCTTCTTGATTGGAAGTTCTTCGATCTTGTTCATCTAAATAATCTTTCACTTCAGGAGATTCGATTTTTTGGGAAGCTTTAATGGAGGTAGACGGACTAGTGGAGCGCAAAACAAAAAACAGACCTACGCAACTAAGGGTAACAACGCCATATAAAAAATATTTTACCCAAGATTTCATTTTCTTCCCCTCCTTACTATAAGTTGTCCTTAATCATACCACGGTTTGAAAAAAAAACAGTGATAGAAAGGATAAAATTTTGTTAGACTAAAGTGTAAAAGTACTAAAATAACTTTTACAATACTCATTTTATTTTCATTTTATAAATTGTCTGAAAAAAAGCTAAATGCTATACTACACAAAAGGAGTGATTTTTTTGGAAATTACCACTATTCTAACTGGTCAACTGGCCGAAAATTGTTATTTGCTTCAAAATAATACTCAATTACTCATTGTGGATCCTGGAGATGATAGTGAGAAAATTATCCAAGAAATAAAGGCAACAAAAAAAGAACCTGTAGCAATTCTTTTAACTCACAGTCACATTGATCATATTTTAGGTCTCCCTGAGCTTTTAAAAATTTATGATGTGCCTGTTTATTTATCAGAAAAAGAAGAACATTGGCTAGAAGATCCGTACTATAACTTATCGCAATTTTTCGGTCAGCCTTTTTCTTTTCACCGGAAAACTTTTCCTTATGAAGAACACATGACTCTTGGGACGTTTCACTTTACAACCATGAAAACCCCGGGACATTCTATTGGAGGCACTACTTTTTATTTTAAAGAAGACAACATGGCTATTGTGGGAGATACTTTATTTGCTGGAAGCATTGGACGAAGTGATTTTCCCACAGGTAATGGAGCCACTTTAATCAAAAGTATTCAAGAAAAATTATTTTCTCTACCTCAAGACACCAAAATTTATCCTGGACACGGTCCAAGTACAACTATTTTAAAAGAAATGGTCGACAATCCATTTGTAGGAGGACAATCAGTTGGAAAATAAAAACATCACCAGTTATTGGGAAAACTTTTTAAAAATTTGTCCTGAAGCGGAAAATGCTTCCTATTCTGCTTGGTCTTTTGGGAGCGGCAAAGAAATGGCCAATCAGCTTTTAGAACTTGTTTTAGCAGAAAAAAAACAAGGCACCTCTTCTTTATATGACCTTTATTTAATCAACCAAGAAGACTTCCCAAAAGAAGGAGAATATTCTCTGATTTTAAATGGCGAAGGCGATCCTAAAGCCATTATTCAAACAAAATTTGTAGAATTTATTCCGTTTAAATTAATCAGTAAAGCCCATGGATTTTTAGAAGGTGAAGGAGATTTATCTTTAAATTATTGGCGAGAAGTTCATGAAGAATTTTTTAAAAAAGAAGCTTTAGAATATGGACTACCCTTTACGGAGGACTCTTTAGTCGTCTACGAAATCTTTAAACTAGTATATTCTAAGTAAAAAAGAGTGAGGTATTCTTTAAAGGAATACTTCACTCTTTATTTTTCCAAAATTCATGGAGACCTTCTTTAATACCAGTGAGATTATGTCCTAGGCCAATTTGCCAATAATCAGGCAAATAAGTAAAATAATCCTTCCTCTTATAACGGGCATCTAGTAGTAGCACCACTCCGTAATCGTTACTGGAGCGAATGACTCTTCCAGCGGCTTGTAAGACTTTATTAATTCCTGGAAGTTGGTAGCTATACGCAAAACCTTGCCCGTTTTTCTCATCATAATAGGCTTTTTCTAAATTAGTAATGGGATTCACTTGGCTTAAACCAACCCCCACAATGGCACAGCCTAAAAGTTTTTCCCCTACTAAATCAATTCCTTCAGAAAAAATTCCCCCTACAAGTGCAAAAGCCAGCAAACTTTTCTCTTTTCCAGGAGTAAAATTTTTTAAAAATTCTTCCCGTTGTCTTTCACTCATGTCTTTTTCTTGCTTGATTATCTCCACTTGTTCCTTATTAGGAAAACTTTTTATAATTTGTTCCATAAAAGCATATGACGGACAAAAAACAAAATAATTGCCAATTTTTTCTTGACTCATGGCTTCAATTGCCGCACAAATTTTGGCTAAATTATTCTCTCGCTCTTGATAAGTGGTTTGAATGTAGTCGGCAATAATCACTTGTAAATTCTCTTTTTTAAAAGGAGACGCTAAAGAAAAATTCACTCCGTCTACTTTTCCAAGACGTGACTCATAATACTTTAAAGGCATTAAGGTCGCTGAAAAAAGTACTGAATTATAGCACGCTTCATTAATATTTTGTAAGAATTCATTAGGATCTAAGCATAATTGCCGAATAAAAAAATCTCCGGCCACTCTTTCAAAGCCTAAAACAAAATTCTCATTGAAAAACTCACTAATTTTTAAATATTTTTGTCCTTCATAAGCCCAGTTTAAAATTTCCTCGTTCACCTCTTTTTCTCTTGTCCACTCAAATAAAGCTTCTAATAGTCCTTGAAGTTCATTTAAAAAGGAATTTTCTACTTTTCCAGTAAAAAAATCTCCTTCTTGTTGGGCTAAAGTAGAAAAATGTTTTTGGAATTTTAAAAAGCGACGCCGCAATTTTTTAGTGAAGGAATCACTTCCCTTCACTTTTTTAGTTTCTTGGTAAATTCTTTTAGTTTCATTTAAAGAAAGAGAAGCAGAGTACATTTCTTTACTGCGGTTCACTAAATTATGGGCTTCATCCACTAAGAGTAAGGGAGCATTTTTTTCTGTGATATTATCAAAAAATCGTCTTAAATAAACAGTAGGATCATAAACATAATTGTAATCAGCAATAATAACCTGACAAAACAAAGAAATATCTAAAGAAAATTCAAAAGGACACAACTGGTGCTTTTTAGCATATTCTTCAATGACTTCTCGCGTCATAATTCTCTCATGTTCCAAAATATCCATTAAGCCTTCGTTGACTCGGTCGTAATAACCTTTAGCAAAAGGACATTCATTTTTTGCAATGCCTGCTTTTTTACAAAAACAAATTTTATCTTTAGCTGTAATCGTCACACTGTGAACAGCTAGTTGTTTTTTTTCTAAAGAAAAAAGACTGTCTTCTACCACTTGGCGAGTAATGGTTTTAGCTGTTAAGTAAAACAACGTGGGGAACTTCCCTTGTCCTTGAGCCAAAAGTGCTGGATATAAAGTGGATAACGTTTTCCCTGTACCTGTGGGAGCTTGTAAAAATAATTGTTTTTTTAACAGTAAAGACTTATACACTACACTCATAAGCTCTCTTTGCCCTTTGCGGTACGTGGCATAAGGAAATGGCAAATTTTCGGTGCTTTTTTTAAAATTATCTTCCCAAGTTTTGGTTTTTTCATACCAAAAAGCATATTCCTCTAATAAATGAAAGAAAAATTCCTTTAACTCTTCTTTAGAAAAAGTTTGTCGCTCTTTTATTTGCTTTTGACTAATCACTTCTATGTACAAAAGTTCCACTGTGACCACATCCCAGTGGTGCTCTTTAGCTAAAAAATAAGCGTAACATTTTCCTTGAGCAAAAAAGACTTCTTTTTCCTTTTCGCTTAAATCGGAAAACAAGGTCTCAGAGGTTTTTATTTCTTGCACAATGGGAATCTTTTCCTCTTCATAAAGACCATCAACGCGTCCTCGGCACAAAAATTCAGTTCCTGAAACAAAAGCAGCATAAGAAACCGTTATTTCCTCTTGAAAATGAGGTAAGTTTTTTTTATTTTCTTTTTGAATTTTTTGGTGAATTTTGGTCCCTGCTTGTGCTGAATGTTTTGAGGAAGTTTCAGAAATTAAATCTCCTGTTTTTAAAATGAATTCTACTAAATGACGTACTGAGATTTCTTTTTCCAAAAAACTTCCTCCTTTTTAAACATTCCTACACTTTTCTTACATCAAAAACAAGCTGACACGACTTTTCTTGTTTTCTAATTTTTAGGGATTGTATTTACTAGCTAGTTACGCTTTCTTTTTCCCCAATATTGGAATAAATCTGTTCTTAAAGCGCCGTTATAAAGCTTTCTTTTTTTAGTCGCTTTTTGCCCGTAATAGGTTTCAAAAGTTAAATCACTGGTTAAAATATATTTGCTCCAAGTTTCTAAAGGTTGAAAAACTTTCCCCATTTCTTTATACAAGACTCTCACTTTTTCTTCTTCTAAAAGGCGTTCCCCATAAGGAGGATTGGCTACAATCACTCCCTCTTCTTTATCTGTTTTAAAATCTTTTAAAGCCAATTGTTTAAAAGTAATAAAATCAGCTAGACCTGCTTCTTCTGCATTTCTTTTTGCTACTTCAATCATACTGCCGTCAATATCAGAGCCAGTAATATCTAAAGAAACATCATAGCGAGCTTTTTCATCTGCTTCTTCTCGGACTTTTTCAAAAATTTCTTTTTCAAACCAAGGCCATTTTTCACATTGAAAGTCTCGATTAAATCCTGGAGCAATATTTGCCCCAATCATTGCGGCTTCGATACAAATTGTCCCAGAACCGCACACAGGGTCTACAAAAGGTTTATCTGCTCTCCAATTCGTTAATAAAACTAAGGCTGCCGCTAAATTTTCTTTTAAAGGCGCCCCACCTTTTTCTAGTCGATAGCCTCTTTTAAATAATGAAGGTCCTGTTGTGTCTAGAGTCAGCATCACGTGATCTTTTAAAAGGGCTACTTCAAGTTTAAATAATTCTCCTGTTTCAGGTAGCGGAACAGAAGATGGGCGATGGTAAACTTTTTTTAATTTTTCTACAATGGCTTTTTTAGTAATAGCTTGCACATCTGGAGTGGAAAAAAGTTTTGATTTAATAGATTTTCCAGCTACGGGAAACTGAGCGTCTAATGGCAAATAATTTTCCCAAGGTAAAGCTTTCACTCCTTCAAAAAGTTGATCAAAGGTGAACGCATCAAATTCTCCCACAACAATTTTAATACGGTCGGCCACTCTTAGCCAAACATTGCATAAGGCAATGGTTTCTTTCGTTCCTTTAAATCTTGCCCGTCCATTTTCTAAAACATGTTCAATGCCTAAATTTTTCAGTTCTTTTCCTACTAAACTCTCAAGGCCTGCGCCACAGGTGGCAACTAATTCAAAAGTTTCCATAATACCTCCTATATTTTCCTAAAAACTTATTCATGATTATCTTCATTAAACCATTAATTTAAAATAAAAAAAACCTTCTAGCACAAGGCAAGAAGGTTAACCTGTTTGTGATTATCTATAAGCCATGTTCTGTCCCATGTCTTTCCAGGCAAAAAGACACGTGGGTAATTATCTATCTCCGATTTCTCGCCTCTTCCACACGTTTAATTCCGTTAGAAAAGCGCCCCTACCATTGTTTGGGTTGCTCGCTCGAGGGGTTTACCGCGTTCCACTGTTTTAGTTTCCTAAAACACTTCGTCACTGTGGCACTTTCAAGGATACTCATCCGTAGTTTCCCTTAGGATTTTTTTCCTGCCGTTACCTAAAAGGTACCTTAGCTTATGGTTTCGCTAAGCACGAACACTACCGACATCTCAGTCGGTGCGAGCATGGACTTTCCTCAGCAATTTCTTGCCGCAATTACCTAATAATCACAAAATTAATTCAAACACCTTAGAAAGTATACTCTATTTCAAAAGTTTGTCAAAGAAAATTAAAACTGTTTTGTTTTTTCTAAATCTTCCACTACAGTCGCTGTTTTATTTTCTTCAACCACATCTTTTAAATCTTTAGTATCTTCTTCTAATTTTTTCCCGAAAACTTCTTTTTCTAAATTAGATAAACGTTTTAAAATATCAAAGTTTGTGGCACTACTTTGAGCTTTAGGCGTTTCTTTTTGTGTCCGTCCCATAGTTTCTTTTGCGCGCGTTAGTTGTTCCACTTTACTTTGAAGACGTTCATTATCTTCTTTTAAAAGATTTAATTCTTTGTTATACGCTTCATAATCTTTAATAATTTGGTCTAAATATTCATCAACTTCATCTGGATCATACCCACGCATTTTTGTTTTAAAGTCTTTTTGTAAAATATCTTTTGCGCTTAAAATTAATTCTGGCATGTTTTCCCCACCTTTTTTACATATTTTATACATAGTTTATTCTAGCAAAGATTTACGAAAAAAAAAACAGAAACTTACCATTCTTCATAATTTTGTAAATCATCAAAAGTAATGGTACTTAAAAAATACTCATTTTTTTCTTGAAATTTCAAAACATCCTCATAAAAATATTTTGTTTTCCCTGGATATTCATTATCATAAACTAAAAGTGCTCCATTCGTGTGTTGTAAAATAAATGTTGTATGATTTTTCAACTGAAGGTAAGATTCATAGGGTTTATGAGAGACTGCATCAATAAAATCGGCGAAGCTTTCCACTTGACTCTTTTTTTCTTGATTGGCTTCTTTCCACTGGCTGCCAAACTCTAAGAAAGGATAAATAATGCCTAATTTTAATTCAGGATAATCTTTTTTTAAATCTTCTACTACTTGAGCGGTCCACTGTTCCACTCCTAAATTTCCTGAAATAATGACCCATTCCAATCCTTCATCTAAAAAAGAAATGAGTCGATTTCTTAAAACTTTTTTTATTCGGTTAATTTTTGGATCATTCTCTTGAAAAATACTTAATTCAAAGCTACGATAACCGGAGACGTAGAGGTTTTTCATGAATAATTCTCCTCTTTTTAACAATCTTTGATATAATTCAATCAGGAGTGAAGAAAACTATGACCATTCGTTATCCAAATGGCACCCCTTCTAATAACTATTCTCCTCAAAAGCCAACCAAAAAGCAAGGACAAACGTTTCAAGGAAATCCTACTATTTTTGGCAATCGGGGAATGACTTTAGAAGATGCCATTAATGAAAGTAATGCCTACTACTTAGAACACGGTCTAGGGGTCATTCATAAAAAACCAACCCCTATTCAAATTGTTAAAGTAGATTATCCTAAAAGAAGTGCGGCGGTAATAAAAGAAGCTTATTTTACCAAAGCATCTACCACTGATTATAATGGTGTTTTTTTAGGACGCTATTTAGACTTTGAAGCAAAGGAAACTAAAAATAAAACTTCCTTTCCTTTAAATAATTTTCATGAGCACCAAATTAAACACTTTAAAGCCTGCCTAAAACAAGGAGGCATTTGTTTTGTGATCTTGTATTTTTCTACATTAGGTCGCTATTTTGTTTTTCCTGGGACTGCTTTAATCCAGTCTTTTGACACACAAGTTACAGGAAAAAAATCGATTCCTTTAAAAGAAATTATCGCCACTGGTTGGGAAATAAAAGAAGGGTTCGCCCCAAGACTTCCCTACTTAACTGTTATTGAAAAAATCATTCAGGAGGAAAAAGAAAATGGGTGAACAAACTCGTGTTAAACGTCATAAAGAAAAGCCTAAGAAAAAGAAAAAAGGTCTTTTCAAAAAAATATTTTTAACTCTCGTCTTACTTTTTGTGGCGGTAGTTGCTTTTTTAGGAGGGCTCTTTTTCTATTATGCTAAAAGCGCACCACCCCTTGATGAAAAGAAATTACAAGATGCAGTTTCCACAAGATTTTTTGACCCTTCAGGAAATCTCATTGACGAACTAGGCTCAGAAAAAAGAACATTACTGAATGCCACTGAAGTCCCTCAACTTTTAGCAGACGCTGTTGTATCTGTTGAAGATCGACGCTTTTACAAGCATCCAGGTGTGGATCCAATTCGAATTATTAGTTCTGCTATCGGCAATTTAAAAGCCGGAGGAATCACTGCTGGAGGCTCCACTTTAACGCAACAATTAATTAAGCTTTCTTTTTTCTCCACTAAAGCGGAAGATCAAACTTTAAAAAGAAAAGCTCAAGAAGCTTGGATGGCTTTAAAATTAGAACGAGAATTATCCAAAGAAGAAATTCTCACCTTGTATATTAATAAAGTCTACATGGCCAATGGTATTTATGGCATGGGTACAGCAGCTGAAATTTATTATGGTAAAAAAGCGGCTGATTTAACTTTACCAGAAGCAGCTTTAATTGCTGGTATTCCCAATTCCCCAAATAATTTTGATCCCTATACTCACAAAGAAGAAGCAAAAAAACGTCGTGACATTGTCCTTTTAACTATGAAAGAAAATGGAAAAATTAC
>CAMJVA010000022.1 GCA_946409145.1 uncultured Enterococcus sp.
TAACGGTCCACCGGTTCTTTAGCAGTGGCATGTAAAACCACATTTTCTAAGGCTTGAGGAATTAAAGGATCCACTTCTTTTAAGGAAGGTAAATCATTTTGAAAATGTTTTAAAGCAATAGAAACTGCCGATTCTCCGTCAAAAGGAACTTTTCCGGCGATCATTTCATATAAAATAATTCCTAAAGCATAAATATCAGACTGTCTGGTAGCCATACCACCACGAGCTTGCTCAGGGGAAAGATAATGCACCGAACCTAACATGGAATTCGTTTGAGTAATAGAAGTTTCAGAAAGAGCAATGGCAATCCCAAAATCAGTAATTTTTACCACACCATTTTCATCAATTAAAATATTTTGCGGTTTTAAATCCCGATGAATAATGCGATGTTCGTGGGCTAAGGCAATGGCTGATAAAATTTGTTCCATAATATCTACTACTTGCAAGTAACCTAAAGGAGATTTTTCTCTAATAAATCGTTTTAAATCCATTCCTTTAACATATTCCATGACCAAATATTGCATGCCACTTTCTTCCCCTACATCATAAACTGATACAATGTTTGGGTGAACGAGTTCAGTTGCAGCTAAAGCTTCTCTTTGGAAACGGCGAATGGCCCCTTGATCATTTTGAAAGTCAAAACGTAATACTTTCACGGCGACTAATCGTTTTAAAATCAAATCTTGGGCAAGATACACATTAGCCATGCCTCCAGATCCAATGTTACCAATAATTTTATAACGACCGTTGAGCTTTTTTCCTATTTCAATCATGGGCACCACCCTCCTTAAAATTAACTAACATAACGGTGATATTATCTGTTCCACCATTTTCATTAGCCATATTTACTAAGGTGGTTGCTTTTTCTTCTAGGGATTTTTCTTGTTGCAAAACAGTTAAAATATCTTCATCTAAAACCATATTCGTTAAACCATCTGAACACATTAAAAGAGTGTCTCCTGGTTCATATTTCATAGCTAAAACATCCACTTCTAAAGTTCCAGGCATGCCCACAGAGCGCGTGACCACATTTTTTTGGGGATGTTTTCTAGCCATTTCTTGGGTGATTTCTCCTTCATTGACTAACTCTTGCACTAAGGAATGATCTGTTGTAATTTGGCGCAAGGTGTTATTGCGGAATAAATATCCTCTAGAATCTCCCACATGAGCCATGACAAATTCTTCTTCAAAAACAATCACGGCTACCACTGTTGTTCCCATGCCAAAAAATTTAGCTTCTTCTTGACCTTTGTTATAAATCCGTTCATTTTCTTCTTGTAATTGTTGAATAAACCAACGAGTGGCACTTTCTTCTTGGGTAAAATGGGTTTTAGAAAAATTAGCGCCTAATTCTTCCACTGCCATTTTTGAAGCCACGTCTCCTGCTAAATGTCCCCCCATACCATCTGCTACAATGGCTAAAGTTTGACCAGAAGTATTTTTAAACGTTGCCGCAAAATCTTGGTTAGTTCGTCTTTTTAATCCTTGATTGACTAAATACGCAATTTCCATTTTTTCACCTTCTCTAATTACCTTGTTTTTCTTAGGCGGCTAATAAAAAAGCCGTCTGTTAAATAGTCTTGGGGCAGAATTGTTAAAGTTAAATTTGGATTTTTCACAATGGACGTTTCATCTAACACTATTTTTTCTAAAACAAATTCTGGGTGCTTTTGTAAAAATTTTTCCACCACATCTTCGTTTTCTGTTTTAGTGATGGTACATGTACTGTATACAATTATACCCCCAACTTTCAATACTTTCGCGGCACTTTCTAAAATTTCTAATTGAATTTCTGGTAATTTAAGAAAATCTTGTAAATTTTTTTGGTATTTAATATCCGGTTTTCGCCGCATTAACCCAAGACCTGAGCAAGGAGCATCTACTAAAATTCCCGAAAATAATTTTTGCGGAAACATTTCTTTTAATTTTCGAGCATCTCCTGAAAGAGCGGTAATTTTATCACTTAACTCTAATCGAGCCGCATTTTCTTTAATTAAATTAACTTTATGCTCGTGTAAATCTAAAGCCGTCACGTGTCCTGAAATTAAACTAGCCAAATGGGTGGTTTTTCCTCCAGGTGCTGCACAGGCATCTAACACATCCCCATTATCCAAAAGACCACTGGCTAAAATAGGGGCTACTAACATGGAACTTTCATCTTGAATGGTCATTAGTCCTTCTTGGAACAGCCGACTACTTGGGACAAATCCTTTTTTTCCGACTAAACCTTGAGGAGATACTTTAGAAAATTCTGTTTCGATTCCCTCTTGTTCTAAAAGCATTTGCGCTTTTTCCCGACTTATTTTATGGGTTTCAACCCGCAGACTAATTTTAGATTTTTCTAAAATACTTTTAGCTAATTTAAAGACATTGTCAAACCCTAATTGAGGAGTTAAAAATTCTGTTAAGGGTTTTGGAAAACTAAATTCTTTTTCTAGGCGATCAGCACCCGTTAATTGTTCATAGCCTAATAAGCCTTTTCTTAAAGCTTGCCGCAAGACCCCATTAACTAATTTTCCCATAGGCGCATTTTCCATTTCTTTAGCTAAATTAACACTTTCATTTAAAACAGCATGGTCAGGAATGCGATCAAGGAAAAATAATTGATAAAAGGCGGTTTTAAGTAACATATAAATGTTAGGAGGTAGTTTTTCTGGTTTTTTTAAAAAAGGAGAAAGTTGATACTCTAAAGTTAACTCATGCATTAAAGTCCCATACACAAGTTCTGTGAACAAATGACTGTCTTCTGTTTTAAACTGACTTTTTTCAATAACTTGGGCTAATAAAAGATTGGAATAGCTGCCTTTTTTAATTTTTTGCAAAGTGATTACCCCTTGATATCGGGGATTTTTTTTCAAATGGGCTGGTATTTTTTTCACTTAAAGACCATTCCTATCTCTAAAATTTTTTGACCTAATAAGAAATCTTTTACCGGCATCATTTTCTTTCCAGCTGGTTGGATTTCTAAGATTTCTAGGACCGTATTTTTTCCACAAGAAACGAGCAAATGATCCTTCAAAGAAATAATTTCACCAGGAGCTTTATTGGTAGTTTCTGGGAAAACTTTTCCTTTACCGATTTTTATTCTTGTTTCATTTAAAAGACCATAAGCTCCTGGAAATGGATGCAACCCGCGAATGTGATTGACCACTTCTTCTGCTGATTTTGTAAAGTCAATTTTTTCTTGTTCTTTAGAAATATTGGGTGAAAAAGTTGCTTTTGTTTCATCTTGTGGAATAGGTTTTAAACCGCCTAATATTTTAGGTAAGGTTTCAAGGAGTAAGTCTCGACCTACAATGGATAATTTTTCAAATAAAGTCCCTGTATCATCTGTGGGTAAAATGGGAATTTCTTTTTGAGCAAAAATTCCTCCAGCGTCCATTTTTTTCTCCATTTCCATAATGGTGACCCCGGTGGTTTTTTCCCCAGTCATCACAGCATAATGAATCGGTGCGCCTCCTCTAAATTTTGGTAGCAAAGAAGCATGAACATTCACTGGATAAATTTTTGCTGCTTGTAATAATTTTGTTGGTAAAAATTGTCCAAAAGCACAGGTCACAATAAAATCTGGAGCAAGGGCGATAATTTCTTCCAATTCTTTTGAACCAGAAATTTTTTCCGGTTGGAAAATTTTTAAATCATGCTTTAAAGCCACTTCTTTTACTGGCGTTGGTTTTAATTCTTTTTTTCGTCCTACTTTTCGATCAGGTTGAGTCACAACGGCCACAACCTCATAATGAGAATCTTTTAAAAGACCTTCTAACACAGGAACAGAAAAATGCGGGGTTCCCATAAAAACAATTTTACTCATCACTATTTTCCTCCATCCATTGCTCTACTTTATTTTCTGGAATATGTTCAATTATTTTTTCTGTAAACAAAACTCCATCTAAATGATCTAATTCATGCTGAATACAGCGGGCTAAGTAACCTTGACAACTTAAAGTCATAGGAAGACCTTCTCTGTCAAAGTATTCCACAGTAATTTTTTTTGCTCTTTTAACCGTTCCATACACAAAAGGTAAGGATAAACATCCTTCAATATCAATGGTACTTCCGCTTTTTTTCACTAAAACAGGATTAATCATTTCTAAAACGTCATCTTCTGGAGAAATTTGCACCACACATAAACGGACCATTTTCCCCACTTGACAAGCGGAAATACCAATGCCATCGTGAGCGGTCATGGTGTCAAATAAATCATCTAAAAGATCATCTGTTTCTTCACTAATTTCTTCAATTTCTTTTGAAGGGGTCACTAGGCGATGATCTGGGGAAATAATTACAGGTAAAATCATTTTTTTCCTCCAACTACATAAATTGTAATGGTTCTACATCAATAGCCACTTGCACTTTTTCATAAGGTTTTTCTTGAGTTAACAGTTGAATTTCATGTAAAAGTTCATTTAAGTGTTCTTCTTTTTTATATTTAATCAACAGTTGATAATAATATTTTCGCTTCACTCTTAAAATCGCTTTAGGACTAGGACCTAAGAAAATCGCATTTTTAGAAAGTTTATCTTTTAATAAATGATAAAAATCAAAAATTGTTTGACAAGCCACTTCTTCTACTTCGTGACTGGCTGTTAATTGCACCGTGTAATAATAAGGAGGATAGCCACCTAAATGGCGCAACTGCATTTCTTTTTGATAAAAACCTTCATAATTATGCTTTTTGGCAAATAAAATAGCATAATGTTCTGGATTAAAACTTTGAATTAAAACTTCTCCTTTTAACTCTCCTCGTCCAGCTCTTCCGGCTACTTGAGTAAGCAGTTGAAAAGTATGTTCACTGCTGCGAAAATCTGGTAAATTCAAGGCAGTATCGGCATTTAAGACCCCTACTAAAGTCACTAAAGGATAATCTAAACCTTTAGCAATCATTTGAGTTCCTAGTAAAATATCTGCTTCATGATTTTCAAATTTTTCTAAGATTTTTTCATGAGCACCTTTTTTTCTCGTAGTGTCTACATCCATTCGTAAAATACGCGCTTCAGGGAATAATTGTTGCAATTCTTCTTCTACTTTTTGCGTTCCCGTACCATAATAACGAATTTTTTTACTGTGACATTTGGGACACTCTTTAGGAATATTTTCTTCGTGACCACAATAATGACATTTCATTTTTTTAATATCCATATGTAAAGTTAAAGAAATATCACAATTGGGACATTGTAACACCTCACCACAATCTCGGCAAAGTAAAAAGGAAGAATACCCACGACGATTGAGTAAGAGGACTGTTTGCTCTTTTTTATTTAAACGATCTTGAATTTTTTCTTTTAGATTCTTAGAAAAGTCCGAAAAATTTCCCTCTTGATATTCTTTTTTTAAATCCACAATGGAAACTTCAGGTAAAACTTTCTCTTTCGGCCGATTTTTCAAAGTTAATAAGGTATAAACATTTTTTTGCCCTCGAGCACGAGATTCTAATGACGGAGTAGCACTTCCTAAGACTACAGGACAATGATGAAATTTTCCCCGCCAAAAAGCTAATTCTCGTGCATGATAACGAGGATTTTCACTTTGTTTATAACTGGTTTCATGTTCTTCATCAATAATAATCACCCCAAGATGATTTAAAGGAGCAAAAATAGCGGAACGAGCCCCCACTACTACTTGAGCTTCATTTCGTTGAATTTTTCGCCACTGATCGTATCTTTCGCCTACTGATAATCCACTGTGTAACACTGCTACCGCTTCTCCAAAGCGTCGTTTAAAGCGCGTTACCATTTGAGGGGTTAAGGCAATTTCTGGCACTAACATTAAGGCGGTTTGTTTATTATTTAAAGCTTCTTGAATTACTTGTAAATAAACTTCCGTCTTACCACTTCCAGTAATTCCTTCTAATAAAAAGATATCATTGTCTTTTTTTACTCTAGACTCGTTAATTTTTTCAAAAGCGACTTGTTGTTCCTCAGTTAAAGTAAGAGGCACATCTCTTTTGAAATTTTTATCTCCAAAAGGATCCCGATAAACTTCTTTTTTTGAAAAAGTAAGCCAGCCTAATTTTTCTGCTTCTTTTAAAAGAGATGCTGAAAAACCTAATTCATAAAAATCACTTACAGGAATGGGGGCAGTAAGGTGGCCTAAACGTTCTAATAATTCCATTCGTTTTAAGGCATTTTTTCGTTGTTGTTTTTTATTTTTTTGGGCTTCTTGAAAATTTAAAAGACTTTCGACCATTCGCCTTGTTTTTACTTGGTCTTTTTTAATCACTTGGTAAACAATTTGCACACGATTTTCTTTTTTTAACTTAGCCAGTTGGGGCAATAAATTTTCTTTTTCTGCCTCTTCTAAGGTGAGAAAAGGTCTTCCTTGAAAAATGGCTAAGTCTTCTTGTGGCCAAAATTCTTTTTTGTACTCTGACTTAAAAACACTAGGCAACATGGTTAAAAGACAAGTAATGTAAAAAGAAAAAGTGGTTTTTTGCATATATTGACCCAAAGCTAAAAGTTCTTCGTTTAACACTGGTTCCACATCTAAAAGAGCGACAATTTCTTTTAAGTTTTCTTTGGTCCCTTCTTCTAAAGAAATGACAAATCCTTGTAATAAACGATTCCCATTTCCAAAAGGAACGCTCACTCTAATACCAGGAGAAATAAAATTTTCATATTTTTCTGGCACGAGATAACTAAAGGCCAGATCCGTATTTTGACTTTTTACATCTACAATCACATTAGCTATCATACCATCGCTCCTTTAATGAAATGAAAAGGCTGAGACTTTCTCAAAGAGGGTTGTCTCAGCCTTAATATTAGATTTGTTGATCCATAATTTTTTGTTGCATTTCTTTTGTCTCCGCATGTTGAACAGCTTGTTGTTCTTGTTCTTTTTGACGAAGTTTTTCTCGTTTTAATTCTGGCTGAGGATCAATAATAACATTTCCTGCATCAATTTCTTCTAACGCTTGCCCCACACCTTTAACTGATTCAAAATGTTCTAAAGTAGGTTGCGCTCCTGCTTCAAGTTCATGAGCTCTTTTACTTGATAAAATTACCAAAGAATACTTAGAATTGACTTTTTCTAATAAAGAGTCAATGGAAGGTTTTAACATCATAATTTTTAAATCTCCTTAATCATTTTAATATATTTGCCAATTACTCGGTCCACTCGACAATGCTCTGCCCGAATAATTTCTCTAATTTTATAAACAGCATTATCCACATGATCATTGACCACTGCATAATCATAACTAGCCATCATTTCAATTTCATGAGACGCGATTTTCATTCGTTCTTCGATGACTTCAGGGGCATCGGTGCCTCGGCCAATAATCCGCGATTTTAATTCATTTAAGTCTGGTGGCGTCAAGAAAATAAACACCCCATCAGGCATTTTTTCTCGTACTTGCATGGCCCCATTCACTTCAATTTCTAAAAAGACATCTTGACCTTTTTCAATGGTTTCTTTTACATAATCTAAAGGTGTGCCATAATAATTATCCACATATTGGGCATATTCCAACATGCCACCTTCAGCTATTTTTTGTTCAAATTCTTCTTTTGTTCTAAAAAAATAATCCACACCTTCTACTTCACCTGGTCGTTTCTTTCTGGTGGTCATAGAAATGGAATATTGGAATTCATTATGTTCACTGGCAAAAAGAGCCTTTCTAACAGTTCCTTTTCCCACACCGGACGGACCGGATAAAACAATTAATAAGCCTTTTTCTGGCATTTAGTAAACCCCTCACTCATAGATTCTCTTTATTGTGCACTTTTTTTAGAAATTTTTCAAGTCCTATTTCTTTAAGAATAGCTGAACACTCTTTTTCAGAGTGTTTTTCAGCTAAATTTTTTTCATTAAATTTCCATTTGGGAAAGAATTTCTTTTAAGGCGTTTACTTCTTCATTTGTTAGTGTCAGCCCTTTTCCCATTTTACTATGGTCTGGGGCCCAATCACGCAAATCAAATTTAGGTGGTCTTCCATTCCAACTGACTAAATTAATTTCTTTGGTCCACCCTTTAGGATTAGTTCCTAAAACTCCAATGTTTTCCATAATTTCAAATTCAATTTTATCATTTTTCATTTGCTGCCCTCTTTTCTAAAAATTGTAAAAAGGAAAATAATGTTTTTAAGCCAAAGTTTCCTTTTCCTAAACTTTCTTCATTTAATAAGCGTTCAAAAAGTCGCTCTTGTAAAAGTTTAAACGGTGTTTTTCCTTCAAGGGCCACTCTTTCTGCTGGAAGTTCTTTGCTTTTTAAAATCAATTCTACTAATTCATCTAAAGTATAATAAACATTAGGCAATACAGAAAAATATCGTCCCAAAAGCTCCAAGGCCGCCATACCTAAATTCATAGGAGAAACTTCTTTTTGATAAAGGCGTTTTAAATCTTCGTAAGCTTCTTGGTTCACTTCATTTTGTTTTAAAAATTCTTGAGCTAGGGCAAATTGCTCTTTTAAAAAATCATTTTGAAACGTGTACCAATATCCTGTAGCTAATCCCAAAGCTTTTTGCCCTTCTAAATAGCCTAAGGTCATATTGCCTTTAGCTGTGAGACCGTCAAAATATAATATTTCTCCTAAAGCCCAAGGGGTTTTTAAAAAGATTTCGCAAGTGTCTTTAGGGAAAGTAACATTTTTAATAATTCCTGGCCCTTTAGCATCAATGGTCACTAAAAGTTGCGCTTGATTTTTTAAGGCCACATCTTGAGGAAGATTATTTTTATACCCACCGTCCATATAATTTTGTCCTTGAATAGTAGTTAAAGACATGCCTGGAAAAAAAGAAGCAGAAGCAATGAGCCAGTCGGCCACTTCATCTTCTGGGACTTCTTTTAAATTCACGACCACTTCTTTTAATTGAGGTACCATGGTAGTAATTACAAAAAAATCAGTGTCACTTTCTTGGATTTTTTTCACATCCATATACTCCCCAATTAATTTTTTCAAAGGAGCCGAAGAAATCCCCACATTTAAAAGAGCTTTTTTTAAAAAATCTGCTCGGTAAGTAAAGGCCTCATTCATTTCTTCATTAAAATCAATAATTTGTCCTGTTTGAATGGTTTCCCATAAGTTTTGGGCCCCTGGTAAATTATCTTGTAAAATCAGCCCGCCGTTTAAGCCTCCTACAGACGTTCCACAAATCACATTAAAAGTAAAACCTGCTTCATGAAAAGCTTGATACACACCGATTTCATAAGAACCTCTGGCCCCACCGCCTCCTAACACTAAGGCAGTTTTTGTTTCAGGAATAAAAACATCCCCATTAAAAAAACTTCTCCCTTTTCCTAAAGAAATTTTTTTAACCTGGTGCTTGCGACCAATTTTCAAAAATTCATCTTTTAAATCTTGTTTACTAAATGCAGCCTCCCGAGAAAATAACAGTCCACTTAAGGTTAACTCTTCATTTTTTTCAAAGGTGCCTAAAGCCACTAATTGTCCTTTAAAATAAAAACCATATGTTAAAATATCTAAAGTCAGTAAACTTTTCAAAAAGTATTTTTTTCCATTAGATACTTGATCAAAAAAGTCCACTGGTAAATAACACTCTTTAAAAAAACGAGTCAGTACATTATAATCATCAATAGTAAGTTGTCTATTTTCCATTATCTTCCCTCCCAACTCTAGTATAGCAAAGATTTAAAAAATCGTTTCACGATACATTTTAAAAAAAATGTAATACAATTAATGAGTAAACAATTATAAGGAGGAATAATTATGTTTTCTATGAAAGAAGAAGAATTTTTCGAAAAATATTTATCTCACGTGGTAAAAGAAGACAAGGCTGAAGAAGCAAAAGAAGCTGTAGCAAAATTATTTGCCCAAATTAACACTAAAGATGGGGACCTTAAACAAATTGTTGCCACCGAAATTCCTGGCATTCTCAGCTACATTAAACCAGAATTTGTTGCTGACACTAAAAAAACTTTAGACCAATGGATTAAAGACAAAGCGTAAATTTTAAAAAGGATAAATTTCAAAGGAGGCGTAACTAATGGAGACAAATAAAACTGTTAAAAAGTTGAAAAACTTTATTAGTGCCACTTCTAAGGAGTTTTTCACAGCACTATTAGAAGACGATCCAAAAGAAAAAAAAGAACAAGAAATCATTTTTCAAAAAATCACTCGTGGAAAGGATAACCAAAATTTAGTGGTTTTACACGTGATCAATGAAAAAGAAATTCGTTCCTTTTCAGGTTTTATTTTAAAAGTAACGAAAGAAACTATTCTTTTAAAACCTTTAGATGAAAAGTCTTCTTTAAAGCTCATTCAAGTAAAGAACATTAAAAAAGTATCCATGCTTGAAACAGTCACTGAGCAGAAAAAACGTCAATTAATTTAATTAAGAATTTAGGGAGTGGGACAAATGTCCTACTCCCTTAAATTTTATAAAAATAGTGTGCTTTAATGAGTAAACTTATATAAAATTATTTTTTATCTTCTTTGCTTTCATCTTTCAATAAAGCTTTTCTAGATAAGTTCACTCGACCTTGTTTGTCGATTTCAGTGACTTTCACTAAGATTTCATCCCCTAGTTTTACCACGTCTTCCACATTGTTCACTCGTTCATTTGCTAATTGAGAAATATGAACTAAGCCGTCTTTTCCTTTAATTAAGTTAACAAAGGCACCGAATTTTTCAATTCGAACGACTTTACCCATGTAAACTTCCCCAACTTTAACTTCTTTAGTTAAGTCTTCAATCATTTGAATAGCTTTTTTAATCATTTCAGCATCAGCAGAAGCAATAGAAACTTTACCGTCTTGGTCAATGTCGATTTTAACTCCAGTGGCGTCAATAATGCCATTGATTGTTTCGCCACCTTTACCAATGACTGTTTTGATTTTATCAGGTTTAATCATAATCATTTCAATTTTTGGTGCGTATGGAGATAATTCTTTTCTTGGTTCAGGTAAAGTAGAAGTTAATTCAGCTAAAATTTCCATCCGGGCTTTTTTCGCTTGAGCTAAAGCTTCTTTTAGGATTTGTTCAGTAATTCCGTCAATTTTAATATCCATTTGTAAAGCAGTAATGCCGTCTTTGGTTCCGGCTACTTTAAAGTCCATGTCTCCAAGGTGATCTTCTAGACCTTGAATATCTGTTAAAATCGTATAATTTTCTCCATCAGAAACAAGTCCCATGGCAATACCGGCAACAGGGGCTTTAATTGGCACACCTGCATCCATTAAAGCTAAGGTTCCAGCACAAATACTTGCTTGAGAAGAAGAACCGTTAGATTCTAACACTTCTGCCACTAAACGAATGGTGTAAGGAAATTCTTCTTCAGAAGGAATCACTTGGAAAAGTGCTCTTTCACCTAGTGCCCCGTGTCCGATTTCTCTTCGTCCAGGACTTCCAGCTCTTCCTGTTGACCCTACAGAAAATTGAGGGAAATTATAATGGTGAATGAAACGTTTAGAATCTTCCACTCCAAGTCCATCAATAATTTGGTGTTCTCCTAGTGGTGCTAAAGTACAAATAGATAAGGCTTGAGTTTGTCCTCTGGTAAATAAACCAGAACCATGAACCCGTGGTAAAATACCTGTTTCAGAAGATAAAGGACGGATTTCATCCACTTTTCGACCATCAGGACGAATTTTATCAATGGTGATTAATTCTCTAACCACATCTTTTTCTAAATCTTCTGCTAGTTGATTAATTTCTTTTAAAATTTCTTCAGCATCTTCATCGCCAAAAACTTTAATCGCATAATCTTCTTTTAGTTGTGCTTTAACTTTTTCAATATTATCTTCTCTGGCTAATTTTTCTTCTGTTAAAACCGCTGTTTTCATTGTTTGATAATATTTGTTGTAAACTTCTTCTTTTAATTCTGGATTTACTTGAAGTAAAGCAATATCCATTTTTTCTTTACCTACAGCGTTAATCACTTCTTCTTCAAAAGCGCACATTTCTTGAATAGCAGAATGACCAAACATTAAAGCTTCTAACATAGCTTCTTCAGAAACTTCTTTGGCGCCACTTTCTACCATGTTAATGGCGTCTTTTGTCCCAGCTACAGTTAATTGAATATCAATTTGTTCTCTTTGTTCTACTGTTGGGTTTAAAATATATTCATCCCCAATGCGACCCACTTCCACTCCAGCAATAGGACCATTAAATGGAATATCAGAAATGCCTAAAGCTAAAGAAGAACCAAGCATAGCAGCCATTGCTGGAGAACAGTCTTGTTCTACAGACATTACAATATTGGTTACTTGGACTTCATTTCTAAAACCATCAGCAAACATTGGACGAATTGGACGGTCAATTAAGCGAGCGGTTAAAGTAGCTTCTGTACTTGGACGACCTTCTCGTTTAATGAATCCTCCAGGAATTTTTCCTACAGCATACATTTTTTCTTCGTAGTTAATGGTTAATGGGAAAAAGTCCCCATCTCTTGCTTCTTTTGAAGCCACAGCCGCTGATAAAACTACTGTGTCACCGTAGCGAACAAGAACTGCACCATTAGCTTGTTTGGCTAATTGACCAACTTCAACTTCAAGAGTGCGTCCACCCCAAGTTGTTTTAAAAACTTGTTTTTCTGACATAATAAACTCCTTTTTTTGTCAAATGGGCTACTAAACAAAAGACAAAAGCTTTAATCAACAGACTGTAAAAAAATTTTACTTATTAAAAAAGCTGCTCTCCTTTGCATAGTAGTGGACCTTTGACGTTTTTATTTTAAATTTTAAAAAATAATTATAAATAGTAAGAAAGCGAGATTCCAAAGAACCTCACTTTCCTTTTTTCATTAACGGCGTAAGCCTAAACGTTGGATTAATTCCCGGTAACGTTGAACGTCAGTTTTACGTAAGTAAGCTAACAAGTTACGACGGTGTCCAATTTTTTTGAACAAACCACGTTGAGAATGATGATCTTTTTTGTGTGTTTGGAAATGTTCATTTAAATGATTAATTTCCCAAGTTAACACTGCGATTTGTACTTCTGGAGAACCAGTATCTCCTTCATGACGAGCGTATTCAGTCATGATTTCGTTTTTCTTTTCGTTAGAAATTGCCATGTTTTTCACCTCTTCTTTTTTCTTGCCTGAAACTGAGTAAAACGTTGGTGATTCGTCAAACCAAGTAACAGGTGCATGAATATTTCATACATGTTGACTTTACAGGAATTTT
>CAMJVA010000023.1 GCA_946409145.1 uncultured Enterococcus sp.
TTTTCGTAATGCCAATGGAGATATTCTTTTGCTTCATTTAAAGACATTTCTTTAATTCTATACATTTTAATTCACCCTTTCTATTTTTTATTTTAACTGTTAAACAGAAAAAAAAGAAGCTAGCAAGAAGCTTCCTTAAATTAGGAGGTTCTTGTTAGCTTTTTTATTATCCTTCAAAGGTTACTGAAATTTTTTGTTCAGGAACATCATAGAATTTGTCTTCTCTGCGTCCTAAGAAATCTTTTGCTTGTTGAGGGAATAAGGCGTAACTTAACACGTCTTCTTCACTTTTAGCATATTGGGAAATTTCTTGAGCGATATTTTCCAATTGTGGTTCTAAAAGATCAGCGGGACGGCAAGTAATTGGTTTTTCATCCCCAATGATTTTTTCTTGAATATCTTTTTCAATAGGAACAGGAGGTTTACCGTAAAGACCTTTAACGTAATCTTTAATTTCATTAGGAACGAGTTTGTACCGTTCTCCAGAAATCACATTCATTAAGGCTTGGGTTCCAACCATTTGAGAAAGTGGGGTCACAAGAGGAGGATAACCTAAATCTTTTCTTACTTTAGGCACTTCTTTTAACACTTCTTCGTAACGATCTTCTAAACCTTGATCTTTTAATTGACTTAAAAGGTTAGACAACATACCACCAGGTACTTGATAAATCAACGCTTTTGGTTCCGTGTCTTTTACTTTCGGATTCAACATGCCGTCTTTTCTAAACCGATCTCTAATTGGATTGAAGTATTCAGCAATTTCACTTAACTTCTCTGTTTTAAGTCCCGTATCATAACCTAGACCTTCTAAAGCAATGGCAACAGATTCCGTTGCTGGTTGACTTGTTCCACCAGAAAATGAGGAAATAGCTGTATCAATAATATCCACTCCTGCTTCTGCTGCTTTTAAGTAAGTCATTTCTGAAATACCACCAGTAGCATGGGTGTGTAATTCTAAAGGTATGGAAATTTCTGCTTTAATTCTGGAAACAAGTTCATAAGAATCACTTGGAACTAAAACCCCAGCCATGTCTTTAATACAAATAGAGTCGGCTCCTGCTTCTTCCATTTCTTTAGCTAATTTTACAAAATAATCCACTGTATGCACCGGACTCGTTGTATAAGAAATAGCTGTTTGACAATGACCACCTGCTTCTTTTGTGGCTTTAATGGCCGTTTTTAAATTTCTAACGTCGTTTAAAGCATCAAAAACTCGAATCACGTCAATCCCATTTTTCACGGATTTTTTAATAAAAGCTTCTACCACATCATCAGGATAGTTTTTATAACCTAGTAAGTTTTGTCCTCTTAAAAGCATTTGTAATTTTGTATTTTTTACTTCTTTACGAATGGCTCTAAGACGTTCCCATGGATCCTCATTTAAGTAACGTAAACAAGAATCAAACGTAGCGCCGCCCCAAACTTCTAAAGAATGGTAGCCTGCTTCATCCATGGTTTTTAAAATAGGCAGCATATCACTTGTAGGCATGCGAGTAGCAATTTGACTTTGTTGACCATCTCTTAAGACAGTTTCCATAATTGATAATTTAGACAAGTTTCTGCCTCCTTTCTTGGGCAATGATTTCAGTAATTTTTTCTTGCATTTCTTTTACACTGTGGGCGCGTTGCCGCCCACAGATTTTTGCTTCTTTATTACAAATTAAACATTTTCTAAGAGGTAGACCTAAATCTTTTCTGGAAAGTCCCACCACTTTATTTTCTTTTAAGGTTAAAACATCTAAGTCCACTAAGCGTCCTAAAGGATGGGTATTTTCAATCTCAACCATGATTTTTTTTAAAGTAGTTCCTGGCATTTCTAAGAGTAAATAATATTCTGGACCAGTTTTTTCTTTTAAGAAAAGATTAGCCACAATACTTTTTGCTTCAATAGAATTTTCTACTTTTTCTAAAATTTCTTGAAAAACTTCCATTAAAATTTTAGAGGTCTTAACTGGCCCTGGAATAGACATAGTGGCACATAATAAACTTTTATTGGTGGTCTTGTGAAGTAATTTATTTTGCCATTTCACCCGATTTTCTCGAGCTAAAAGCATTTCTTCTAAATTCACCTCATCACCAGTAAAAACCCTAGACATTTTTAACAACGTCAATAATGGAACCGTCACGATATTCAATTAAGGCAACCACTTGATCACCATATTTAATATCTTCTGGAGTGCCCACAATGGCATAAGCTTTTTCTTTTAATTCTTCAATGGTAAATTGAGGAACATCTAAGTTTTTGAAAGCTTCAATTAAATCAGGACGGTTAGGGTTAATCGCTACACCAAGTTCAGTAACGACCACATCTACACTAGTTCCTGGTGTTACAACAGTATTCACATGATCAACAATTGTTGGAATTCTTCCACGAACAACTGGAGCAATAACTAGAGACATTTTGCAGGCCATACTTGTGTCAGAGTGACCACCAGAAGCCCCACGAATAACACCATCAGAACCTGTAATAACGTTAACGTTATAGTCTGTGTCAATTTCTAAAGCAGATAAAATAGCAGTATCTAATTGATTAATAACTGCTCCTTTTGAAAGTGGAGAAGCATACATATTAGCATCAATTTCATAATGTTGCGCATTTTCTCCTAAAGAAATAGCAGATGGATGATCGAAGTCTTGCACGTCGATGATTTTTTCTACTAAGCCTTCGTTTAATAGTTCTACCATAGCATTTGTAATGCCACCTAGAGCAAAGCTTGCTTTAATGCCATCTTTAATCATGGCTTCTCTAATGAAACGAGAAACAGCAAGGGAAGCACCACCGGTTCCTGTTTGGAAAGAAAATCCTTCTTTATAATAAGGAGAATTAGTAATTACTTTTGCAGCATATTCAGCAATTAATAATTCTTTAGGGTTTTTAGTGAAACGAGTTGCACCTTTAGCGATTCCGTTTGGATCACCGATTTCATCTACTACAACCACATAGTCTACATCTGTTTGAGGAATAGAAATTGGAGTATTTGGATAAGGCATTAAAGAGTCTGTAATAATAACTACTTTATCAGCATACTTAGCATCAATCATGGCATAACCTAAAGAACCACATGTTGCTTTTCCTTTAGTACCATTAGCATTACCATATTCATCAGAACTTGGGGCACCTAAAAAGGCAACGTCAATATGAATATCCCCTGAAGCAATAGCTCTTGCCCGGCCACCATGGGAACGAATGACCACTGGATTTTTCATAATGCCGTGAGAAATAGCCGCACCCACTTTATCACGTAAACCAGAAGAAGTAATGTTAGTAACCACACCATTTTTAATGTGATCAATTAATGGTTCATGAACGTTAGCAATGGAACTTGGAGCAATGGAGATATTTTTAATACCCATTTTAGCAATTTCTTCTAAGACCATGTTCATAACATAGTCTCCTTCACGGAAATGATGGTGGAAAGAAATTGTCATGCCATCTTTAAGACCCGTTTTAACAATTGCTTCATGAATAGAGGAAAGTAATTTTTTATCTTGGGGTTTTACTGGGTGAATATTTCGACTAGCTTCTTTGTAGTCATTAATATGAGCTAATTCACCTTCGTAAACACCATATTGTTTTGCATATTCTTCAGGAATTTCCCGACCTAATTTATTTTGCACCATTTTAAATATCCTCCTCTGTCAGCAATTTCGCAGCCTTAGCCAAGGCAATGACCCGCTGAGCTCTTTCAACAATGGGCTTGTCAACCATTTTACCTTTAAGAGAAATAACACCAGAACCTTTTTCTTCTGCTTCTCTAATGGCCCAAATAACTTCTTTGGCATTTTGAATTTCTTTTTCTGATGGAGCATAAATAGCATTCACTAATGGAATTTGGCGAGGGTTAATCACTGATTTACCGTCAAATCCTAATTGTTTAATTCTTTGAACTTCATTTTGGAAGCCTTCTGTATTATCCACATCAGAGTAAACAGTATCAATGGCTGCAATACCAGCAGCACGAGCAGCATGTAAAATCATGCTTCTAGCAAAGAATAATTCTTGACCATCTGGATAGCGGTGAGTTTTAAGGTTTGTCACATAATCTTCTGCTCCAAGTGCAATCCCGATTAAACGCGTAGAAGCTTTCGCAATTTCTCTAGCATTTAACACACCTTCAGCGGATTCAATAGCGGCCATCATATTAGTGGTCCCTACTTCAATGCCGTATTCTTTTTCAACTTCAGTGATGACTTTATCCACATCAATAATATCTTGGGCTGTTTCAGTTTTTGGTAAACGAATCACGTTAACTCCAGCTAAAACCATTGCCTTAACGTCTTCAGCACCACCAGCATCTAAGCTGTTAATTCTAACAACTGTTTCAACACTTGAGTAGTCAAAAGTTCTTAAAGCAAAATGAACTAACATTCTAGCAGAATCTTTTTCTTTTAAAGAAACAGCATCTTCTAGGTCAAACATAATTGAATCTGCTCCATATAATGTAGCATCCCGCAACATTGCAGCATTTGCACCTGGAACAAACATCATTGTTCTTCTTAATCGTTCCATGAGTCTACCTCTTTCCAATCATAATTTACATCGTCACATGCCCGGTGAACAGCAGTTAAAAGACGTGCTTTAATCGTGCATTCTAAAGCCCCTTTATCAACAGCAGTTACGGTTACGTTGTTGACATTTAGACGATTTAAAATAGATGTAATTTGTTCTTTAATTTGTTTACCAAATTGATTTTCCACACTGCTATCAAGAGAAATAGCAATGCCACTTTCTTCATTAGGAGCAACAGTAATCATGATGTCACTGGACTCAACTGTGCCAGCTGTGGCGCTTTTTTTAATTTCCATTTATGATTCTCCTCATAATAAATTATGTTCTTTTAAGTACGTATAACTTGTTTCTGGTAAAAACTGTTCTAAAACTTTTGAATCAGCTTCTTCAATAGCTTTTCTCACTTTTGTTGCACTAATAATATTTCCAGAAATAGCAAGGCGAGGAATAATTTTTAAGGCAAGTTCAGGAGAAAAAACTTTTTCCATGGTTTCGTTATACAGATTTGTCACTGGAGAAAAAGGTTCTTCTCCTACAAAACGTGTTGAAATATTTAAAACTGGAGCGATCTTTTCTTTAAATAAAGTTGCATCTAAGCGTGCTTGGTGCCAAGCTTTTTTTTCAGGAGACCGTTCTTTTAAAAAGTAACTGGGAAAAGTTGCTTGAGAAACCATATAGTTTAAAGTTGGTAAAACTACCACATTTTCTAAATCCTTTGTTCCTAGCTTCACCATGTTCATGCGATCTACTGCTGAAAACTTTGAGCGTTCTTCAGATAAAACAAAAACATAAACAATGTCACAAGCTTTTTTTGCTTGTTCAACTAAGTAACGATGACCTTTTGTAAAAGGATTCGCGTTCATAACAATGGCGCCAACTTTTTTCCCGTCTGCTACTATTTCTTGACTCTTTAAAAATTTAAGATAATCAGAAAAATCCGGTTTTCCTCGTTCCATGAACAAGATGTCTTCATTTTTTGCAATTAAACGAAATCCTAAAGAATGGAAAATTTTTTCCTTATCTAAGGCTGTATATAAAAAGCAATGAGAAATATCTTGTTCTGCTAATCTTTCTGTTAAAGCAATAACTAATTCTGTGAGTAAATTTTCTGCTTGATAGTCTTTGCAAACGACTAAGCATTTTAAAATATTACCATCAAGAGACCCCGTTGCTACTGGATTGTCACCGTGGAAAATAGCTAAAGTATAATCCACTTGTTCATTTTGCCCTAAATGACCAAGAGCTAAAAGATCCAGCCAAAGTTGTCGACTTTTTTTATCTTTGTCTACCCATAATCTTTTTAAAGTAAATCCAGCAGCTAACATAAGTCACCTTCTTTTTTTATTTTTTATCGTTAGGGAATAATTTTAATAAACCTTTTGAAACTAAATATAAAATGAACAGGACGATAAAGACGCCGCCCCAACCAAATACTAATAATTCTAAGGCTTGTGATAAAGCTTCTGTATTCATTGACATCACCTTTCTATGCAAAGAATGCTAATACAAGACCACCTGCAATAACAGAGGCGATTTGTCCTGAAACATTAGCTCCTACAGCGTACATTAAGACAAAGTTTTGGGGATCTTCTTCAGTGGCTAATTTTTGAATCACCCGAGAAGACATTGGGAAAGCAGAAATTCCAGCAGCCCCAATCATTGGATTAATTTTTTCTTTTCTAAATAAGTTTAAGAATTTAGCGAATAATACGCCACCTACAGAGTCCATAATAAAAGCAACTAAACCAAAAGCAATAATCATTAAAGTTTGAACGTTTAAGAATTCATCAGCTTGCATTTTAAAGGAAATAGTTAATCCTAATAAAATACTTACAATGTTTACTAATTCGTTTTGGGCTGTCATGGATAAACGATCCAACACGCCACATTCGCGTAACAAATTACCAAACATTAAAAATCCTACTAAAGGTAGAGAAATTGGAGCAATAAATCCAGCCACAATCGTAATTACAATTGGGAATAAAATTTTAGTCATTTTAGAAACGCCTTCTGCTTTATAAGTCATGCGGATTTGACGTTCTTTTTTAGTGGTGACAGCTTTAATGGCAATCGGTTGAATAATTGGCACTAACGCCATGTAAGAATAAGCCGCCACTGTAATCGGTCCTAAGAGTTTTTCCGCTAAGGTATTGGCAACAAAAATAGCTGTTGGACCATCAGCAGCACCGATAATCCCAATAGAAGCTGCTTCTTTAATATCAAAGCCAAAGAAAATCGCTACAATAATGGTAAAGAAAATCCCAAATTGAGCAGCCGCACCGAAAAGTAACATAAATGGATTTTGCAATAAAGGACCAAAGTCAATCATGGCACCAATTCCAATGAAAATTAAAAGAGGGAAAAGTTCAGTGCCGATTCCGGCATTGAATAAAATATCAAAAACTCCTTCCTGTTTTACACCAGAAACTGTTTGAGTTAAAACCCCAGTGCCGGGAAAGTTAACAAGTAACGTTCCAAGACCCATAGGAACAAGTAACGTTGGTTCATATTCTTTTTTAATACCTAAATACATTAACACTCCACCAATGATCATCATGACAATTTGACCCATGGTAATAGAGGTAATTCCTTGAATTAGTGTTTCCAATGTTTCACTTCCTTTTTAAATTAGTCAATAGTAATTAATGGATCTCCAGCGTTTACAGTATCTCCTTGGTTCACGTGAATACCAGCAACGACACCATCTTTTCCAGCTACAACTTCATTTTCCATTTTCATAGCTTCTAAAATCATTAATGGTTGGTTTTCTTTCACTGTTTCTCCGTCTTTCACTAAAATTCTTAAAATAGTTCCAGGCATTGGAGAAGTCATGGCATTTTCTGTAGAACCTACTGGTGTTTTCACAGGAGCTGGAGCTGTCTGTTCTGTAACAGGAGCTGCTGGAGCTGGGGCTACAACTTCTTGAACTGGGGCAGCAACTGGAGCTGCAACTGGTGTGCCACCAATTTCTTCCATTTCAACTAAATATTCTTTGCCATCAATAGTAATCTTAAATTTTCGTAACATGGTCATCCTCCGTTTGATTGATTTTTTTGTAAATACTTTTTACAACAAAGCGACTTTCGGGACGATCTTGACTAGCAACACTTGAGGCAATTAAAGCAACCAATTGTGCTTCAGGATTATGTTCCTGAATTTTTTTAATCACAAACTGGCTTTCTGGCCGATCGTTTGCTGCAAGACTAGTGGCAATAAGTGTTGGAATTTCCTGGTCTTTTTTCTCCACTGGAATAAAAGTCGGAACCAGTTCCCACTGATCATTTTTCTTGTCAGGGGTTGTGACTTTTTCAAGTGGCGGTGTAACTTCTGGTACTGATTTTTTTCCAAACCATTTTTGCAGTAAGCCCATTTTTTCCTCCTTATTCTTTTTTCAAAAAGCAATTGCTCTACACACTATTAAATATAGCAACTTTCTTAAAATAAGCCCAAAATAAAATTGTTTTTTCCATGTTCTTTTGCCGTTTCAAAAGCTCATTTCGTCAAAAACGTTGATTTATCAATGTTTCAGAGCGTTAATATTTTTTTAACAATTTGTTAAGTAATTTACAACAATAAAAATCGTCGATTGTTCTTTTCCTGTTCTTTTGCTACCCTATGTCTTTCATTCCTTGAAAATATTTCTTATTATTATAGTACAGCACGACCAGGGCGAAAATTTAAATCATCTTGCTCTACACATCACAAAAAAATCTTTTTTATTTTTGCCTCGTTGGGACCGCTTACTAAAAAAAGAGAGGAAGAAAAAAATGCTACTAACGATCTTATCGTACCTCATGATTATTGTCTTCATGGTTGTAATCATGAAAAAGAAACTATCTCCATTAACCGCCCTTGTCTTAGTGCCTTTAATCTTTACCTTAATCGCTATGTTCACAGGTGTTGCAGAAAAAGGAAACATTGGAGACTTCGTACTTGACGGAATCGCTACGACATCTAACACAGGAATAATGTTATTATTCGCTATTTTATATTTCTCCATTATGTTAGATGCTGGAATGTTTGATCCTATTACTAAAAAAATGATTCACTTTGCTAAAGGGGATCCAATGAAAGTGTTAATGGCAACAGCTGTTGTTGCTGCTGCAGTTTCTTTAAATGGTGATGGAACAACTA
The DNA here is from genome assembly GCA_946409145.1 of uncultured Enterococcus sp. Lineage (GTDB taxonomy): Bacteria > Bacillota > Bacilli > Lactobacillales > Enterococcaceae > Enterococcus_J. Next base: position 8,645 of record CAMJVA010000023.1, read on the forward strand.
CTACTTTAATTTGCTGTTCAGCTTTTATTCCTATTTATAAAAAATTGGACATGAAATTAATGAACCTTGGTGTTTTAATTATTTTACAAAACACTATTATGAACTTACTTCCATGGGGCGGTCCTACTGCTCGGGCAATGGCCGTTTTAGATGTTGGGGCTGACATTTTAAGCTACTTAATCCCTGGAATGATTCTTTCTTTACTTTACGTTATTTTCTTCGTTGCTCGTCGCATGGGTAAAAAAGAAAGAGAACGTCTTGGAGTTACTGAATTAACTGATGCTGAAATCGATGAAATGGTTACAGTAACTGATCCAGAAACTTTAGAAATTCGTCGTCCACAAAACTTTGCCTTCAACGGCATTTTAACCATCATCTTAATTGCTTGGTTAGTATTAAGTTCTTTTGCTGATCAACTTGGTTTACCTGGTTGGTTCGCTCAACCACCTCTTTTATTATTCTTAATCGGAACATGTATTGCTTTAATCGTTAACTATCCAAAACTTAAAGATCAATCTGCTAGAATTGGAGCTAACGGGGGAGACGCTGTTCAAGTAGTTATTTTAGTATTTGCCGCTGGAGTCTTCATGGGATTATTCCAAGGTTCCGGAATGGCTACAGCCCTTGCTGAAAGCTTCACACAAATTATTCCTAAACAATTAGGCGGATTCTGGGGCTTAGTGATTGCTTTAATTTCCGCACCAGGAACATTCTTCTTATCTAATGACGGTTTCTACTTCGGTGTAATGCCTGTTTTAGCTGAAGCTGGACGTTCTTATGGTTTTGACAATATGTCAATGGCTTTAGCTTCTCTAATGGGTCAAGCATTCCACTTATTATCTCCATTAGTTGCCTTCATTTATCTATTATTACGTCTTACAGGACTTGATATGGGTAAATGGCAAAAAGAAGCTGGTAAATATGCTTTAGGAATCTTCGTTATTTTCGTTGTAACTATTATTCTTTTAGGCCATATGCCACTTTATATTCCACAATAAAAAATGGACTTTATCTAAACAAAAAAATCTTCTGAGCCCATTGGGTTCAGAAGATTTTTTATTTTAACTAGGTTAAAGGTGGTCTTTTTTTATAACTGCAAGTTTTACAAAGGTTTACTTTTCATTTTTTTTTCGTTAAAATGGTAATTTTATTAAATATTGCGTATAGTTATATCATTAGAGAATATCTTAAGGAGGACTATTTTGGCTAATACAATAGATGCTGTAAAAAAAAATCTCGATCTCACAGAAAATAAACCCTTAAAATTTCTCGTCTACGAGGCTTTAAAAAAGACTATTATTTTAGGGGACATTCCTGCTGGAGAAAGAATCAATGAAAAAGAATTTTCTGAAGCGCTGAATATTTCTCGCACCCCTATTCGTTACGCGTTACAAAAACTAACTGAAGAACAATTAGTGGAATACATTCCCAAAATTGGTAATATTGTTAAAGGTATTTCGATTAAAGACGCTTATGAGATTTTTGATATTAGAAAATCTTTAGATACCTTAGCTACGATTAAGGCCATGGAATTAATGAACGAACAAGATTTTGCTGATTTAAAAGCACTTTTAGAAAAAGGGGATGCCTTAAATCAAGCAGATCAAGTAGACGATGTGTTACAAAATTTTTCTGATTTTAATGATTTTATTTATGAAAAAAGCCAAATGAAACGGCTGAGAGAAATTGTGGTAAAATTGCGCGATTATTTACTTTATTTCCGCGATATTTCCATTCGCTCTTCTGACAGACGCTCTTTAGCTCTTGATGAACATTGGATTATTTATCGGGGAATGTTGAATAAAGATATTCACCAAATTACTTTAATTACTCATGAACATTTGGATCATTCCTTGAATTTTATTTTAACTGAAATGGAGAAACGAAAAATTGGCTGATCAACTGCTTTCTCGCCTGTCTGCTAAAGCGCAACTGGCTTTACTTTATGAAGTATCCTTAAGTCCAAAACCTGGCTTAGTGGATAGAATAAATAATGGCTCCCATTCCGATATGGACTTTTATACCTTTATGGCAAGCACCGCTTCTTTAAGCCCATTTTTTGCAGATTACTTAATTTTAGGGGCCACTCACAATGGTAGTTTACCAGAACTTTTCCAGAAAGTCCGCACTTGTGGGCAACTGGCTGAATATGAAATGCTTCAAGGAACTCATGGAGTTAATACTCATAAAGGAGCTAATTTTTCTTTTGCCTTACTCCTAGGCGCCCTTGGTTATTGGAGTCAAACTGGGGATTTAGAAAAGTTTTCAAAAAAAAATACCACAGAAGTTTTTTCTTTAATTAAAGACATGACTGTGGATTTAGTTATGAATGATTTTAAAAATATTAAAGAAAAAAAAGAGCTTTCCTATGGAGAAAAACTCTTTTTAAACTATGGATTCACAGGTATTCGTGGGGAAGCTAGTTCAGGTTACCCTACTTTAGAAAATATTTTACTGCCTTTTTGGCGGAAAGAAAAAAACAATTATCCTGATTTAGAAAGTTTATTTTTAGCAGGACTCTTACTTTTAATGGGCCACACAGAAGACGGAAATTTAATTCACCGAGGTGGCATTGAAAGTTTCAAGCAAGTAAAAAAAGAAGCGCAAGAAATGTTTAACAGCCACTTTTCCCCAGAAGAACTGAAAGAAAAAATGGCTGATTATGATCAATTATTAATTAAACGACACCTTTCTCCAGGCGGGGCAGCTGACTTACTGGCATTAGGCATTTTTATTATGCTTTTAGAAGGAGAAATTAATTAACATCCTTTTCCAAAATTTCAGGATTAAAACGATACCCCACTCCCCAAATAGTCTGCAAATATTGCGGCTTTTGGGGATTTTTTTCGATTTTATTTCGTAAGTGATTAATAAAAACCGTTAAAGTATTGTTATCTGTCATCTTTCCATTCCAAATACGATGATAAATTTCTTCTTTCGTAATTACTTGATTAGGATTTTCCAAAAAGAAGGTTAACAGTTGAAATTCTTTAGCCGAAAGCTTCACTTGCTCTCCTTTTTGGTATAATTGATAATTCGTTTTATCCACTCTAAAATCTCCAAGGACGACTTCTGTTTTTTTAGGTAGCATTTTCAGTTTTAAAATATTTTCTTGTCGATCGAGAGTGGTTAAAATTTGTGCTTTTAAAATTTCTGGATTAAAGGGTTTAGTAATGTAATAATCCGCCCCAGATTCTAATCCTAAAATAATTTCTTCAGTTTTATTTTCTTCTGTAATAAAAATAATCGGCGTCACTGGATCTAATTGACGAATCATTTGTACTAAGTGATACCCATCTTTTTCATGTTCCAGATTACTATCTAATAAAAATAATTGAAAATCTACTCGCGTCATAATATCTAAAGTATTTTCCACGGAATCGCTTTGGTAAATTAAAATTCCTGTGGGTTGCAGACATTTCCAAATGAGACGTCTCACTGTAACGTCACTATCCACTACTAAAATTTTTTCTTCTCGCACAATCGTCCCTTCCTTTGCTCATTCTTCCAGTTAACTCTAACTTAATTTGAAAAATAAAACAAATGAGAGGATGCAAGAAGATGACCATCTAATACTCATGTCTAAAATGAGGTATGCATTAACGAAAACGAGAGCTTTCAAACAAAAAAATAAGCGAGACATTGTCGTCTCGCTTACTCTAACATTATAAAACACGTTTTTTTCTTGGCTTCACGTCATTTTCCAAAAGTCGCGCTAATCCTTGAACTTTTTTAAAAAGAGCAGACTCTTCGTCTTTATACCATTCATCGTCAGTATTCATGAGACGGAGCATTTCATGGCGAATGGCGGAAATTTCAGTGACACTTCTTTTTTCCACTTCAGGAACTTCTTCGGTCTCTAAAGTCATTTTTTCCACTTCCTTTATTATTTGAAAAGGATTATGCCTGTATTTTAACCGCTTTCTTTCCTTATTTCAAGGGATTTAAGGATAATATTATGATAATTAAATTATTTTTTTATTTTTTAAATCAAGTTTGTCAAATTACAAAAATTATTTTTAAATATTGAAAAAATTTTCTGTTTTTTTACAAATGAGTTCATATGTCGTATTTAGAAATCAAATAATTGAAAAAAAAGCTCTCTCCTTCTATTCTGTAGTGGAAAGGAAGTCATTTCATGAAAAAAGTATTAATTTTAGGAGCCAATGGGCGAATTGCTCGATTAGTAGAAGAAAGAATTCCCGCTGACTGGGAAGTCACTTTATTTTTAAGAAAAGCTGATCGTCTTCAATCTTTGGTAAAAAATCATCCACAATTTACTTTATTTGAAGGAGATGCCAGTGATCTTTTAGCCTTAAGTGCCGCCATGAAAGGAATGGATATTGTTTATGCCAATCTTTCTGGTGAAAACATTGTGGCTCAAGGGAAAAATATTATTTTAGCCATGAATGAGCAAAAAGTT
>CAMJVA010000024.1 GCA_946409145.1 uncultured Enterococcus sp.
TCCACGTTTGTAACGTTATGTACGGGCAACGGCGAAAAGATGATGAGCCTTGTGCTTTTTGCCTGGATGTGATTTATGGAGAACGGGGCACAAAATAAAAGAGACTGGGACAAAAAAGTCTCAGTCTTTTGTTTTAAAAAATAAGGAGGCGTCCATGAAACGACAAAGAAGCTATCAAGAGGATGAGGGAAAACTTTATTTAGTCCCCACCCCTATTGGAAATTTGCAAGATATGACTTTTCGTAGTGTAGAAATTTTGAAAACAGTGGACTTAATTGCGGCAGAAGATACGCGAAATACCATTAAATTATTAAATCATTTTGCAATTTCCACCCCACAAATTTCTTTACATGAGCACAATTATCAACAGCGGATTCCCCAACTCATTGAAAAATTGCAAGAAGGAGAAAGTATTGCCCAAGTCAGTGATGCAGGGATGCCCTCTATTTCTGATCCTGGTCATGAATTAGTGCTTGCTTGTATTAAAGAAAATATTCCGGTGATTTCACTCCCAGGGGCAACGGCAGGACTTACAGCTTTAATTGCCTCAGGCCTTGAAGTACAACCGTTTACTTTTTATGGTTTTTTACCCCGGAAGAAAAAAGAGCAACAAGAGGCTTTAGAAATTTTAAAAGGAAAAGAAGAAACCAGTATTTTTTATGAATCGCCTTTTCGCTTAAAAGAAACTTTGGAAAATATTTTAAAAGTTTTAGGTAATCGAAACGTCGTTATTTGTCGGGAACTGACAAAAATTTACGAAGAGTATTTACGAGGACAAACCCAAGAACTCATTGATCTTTTAAAGGAAAATCCTCTTAAGGGAGAATGTGTTTTAATGGTTGAAGGAAGTAAAACAAAAGAAAATTATCCAAAAGATATTCAAGTTCATTTTCAAGAACTAAAAGAGTTAGGTTTGTCTGATAAAGAAATTATTAAAGAAGTGGCTAAAATTAGACAAATGAAAAAACAAGATGTGTATAAAATTTTTCATCAGATAGATGAAACCATGTTGTAAGTTGCCAATTTTTAAGGAGGTCTGAAAGATGCTAAGTGAATTGGGCTTTCCTTTACATAATGATACTCACCGTAAAATTATTCACATTGATATGGATGCTTTTTTTGCTTCCATTGAAGAAAGAGATGACCCTAAGTTAAAAGAATTTCCCCTAGTGATTGCTAGGCATCCGAAAGATACAGGGGGAAAAGGAGTGGTCACCACTGCCAATTATCAGGCAAGACAATTTGGCATTCATTCGGCTATGTCAGCGCAAAAAGCTTATGAACTGTGTCCAAAAGCGATTTTTAAGCCGGGAAATCTCCACTATTACCAAGAAGTTTCTAAGGAAGTACAAGAAATTTTTTCCCGTTATACAGATGTGATTCAACAAGCTTCCATTGATGAAGCTTATTTAGATGTCACTGAAAATAAAAAAAATATTAAATCTGCCATTAAAATAGCCAAACTCATTCAGTATGATATTTATCATGAACTCCATTTAACTTGTTCTGCTGGGGTCAGTTATAATAAATTTTTAGCTAAGTTAGGTTCTGATTTCCAAAAACCTAAAGGCCTAACGGTAATTATGCCAGAAGAAGCGGAAAAATTTTTAGAGGATTTACCCATTGAAAAATTTCATGGTATTGGGAAAAAAACCGTCCCTAAAATGCACGAATTAGGAGTGTTCACTGGAAAAGATTTAAGAAAAATTTCTGAGTGGCAATTAATTTCTGAATTTGGAAAAATGGGGTATTCTTTGTACCGAAAAGTACGAGGGATTCACGACGATCCAGTGAATCCTGAAAGAATTCGTAAATCTTTAGGCCGGGAAAGAACTTATGGGAAATTACTTTATACCGAAGAAGAAGTGACTAAAGAATTGCGCCAATTGTCTTTGAAAGTAGCGGAAAATCTTTCTTTAAAACAAAAACAAGGAAATATTATTGTTTTAAAAGTGAGAGACGGAGAATATAACACCGTGACCAAAAGAAAAACTTTGCCAGATTATTTAAAAAAAGGGGAAGACATTTTTATGGTGGCTCAAGAATTATTTGATACTAATTTTGAAGCTAGTGTGGGTTTAAGATTATTAGGCGTAACTGTGACAGGCCTTGAAGAGGCTAGTTTTGAAAACATTCCTCTTCCTTTATTTGAGAAAAAAAGTCTTTAGATTTTTTGCAAGAATTTTTTAAATAGTCTTGCAATTTAAAAAAAAGGTTGTTATACTTTGAAACAACTTCAAACAGAAAAGAGGAAAAGCACATGATTAAAACGACAATGTTAACTTATTGGTGGATCTGGCATAGTTGATGTTGCGTGTGTGCGAAAAGGCATAGATGCAACTTTAGCGTGGGCGAAAGTCATCTATGCCGGTATTTCCCGAAAAGAAGACCGGTGAGCGGAAAGCAAACTGGTCTTCTTTTTTTTACTTTTCTAAAAAGAGTGGTGACTTTTGTCTCAAAGAACTGGTTCAACATTAAGGCAAAAAGTAAAAAACGTCTTTAAAAAGACGAAAAACAAACTCTTGGAGGAAAAGAAAATGACAACCAATACAAATAGTAACACTGAAAAGAAAATGGCGGAAAAATTAAGTTTAGATGTAACTTCTAAAGAGCACAAACTAGGTTATTACGGAGAATTTGGGGGACAGTTTGTTAACGAAACTTTAAAAAAAGCCATGGATGAAATTGCAGTTGCTTATGAAGAAGCCAAAAAAGATCCAGCATTTCAAAAAGAATTCCAAGCTTTATTAAAAGATTATTCTGGAAGAGCCACACCTTTATATTTTGCCGAAAAATTAACGGAAAAATTAGGAGGAGCCAAAGTCTACTTGAAACGGGAAGATTTAAATCATTTAGGCGCCCACAAACTTAACAATGTTTTAGGACAAATGCTTTTAGCAAAACGCATGGGAAAAACGAGAATTATTGCTGAAACAGGAGCCGGACAACACGGGGTAGCAACGGCTGCAGCAGCGGCGCGCTTTGGTTTAGAGTGTGTGGTTTATATGGGGCAAGAAGACTGTGAACGACAAAAATTAAATGTTTTTCGTATGGAACTTTTAGGGGCAAAAGTTGTTTCCGTAAAAGAAGGGACCCAAACTTTAAAAGATGCAGTGAATGCTGCCTTTGCTGATTTTTCTAATAACCTAGACACTACTTTTTATATTATTGGTTCTGCTGTGGGACCTTATCCATATCCGATGATGGTGAAAGATTTTCAAAGTGTCATTAGTCAGGAATCAAAAGAACAAATTTTAGCCAAAGAAGGTCGCTTGCCAGATGCAGTTATTGCGTGTGTGGGAGGAGGGTCTAATGCCATTGGTTCTTTTGCCGCCTATATTCCAGAAAATAAAGTTCAGTTAATCGGCGTTGAAGCGGCTGGAAAGGGAGTGGATACACCTTATCACGCGGCCACTATGACCAAAGGCACTATAGGCATTATGGATGGTATGAACACCTATGGCATTTTTGATGAATTGGGAAATGTTGCTCCAGTGTATTCTATTTCTGCCGGACTTGATTATCCTGGTGTGGGACCAGAACATGCTTATTTAAAAGAAACGAAAAGAGCTGAGTATGTTCCTGTAACGGATCAAGAAGCAGTGGAAGCTTTTTTAATCTTAGGAAAAACAGAAGGAATTATTCCAGCCATTGAAAGTTCTCACGCTATTGCTGAAGCTTTAAAGCGTGTGCCTTTAATGGACAAAGAACAAATTGTTTTAGTGACAGTTTCTGGTCGAGGAGATAAAGATGTGGAACAAGTAGCAAAATATTTAGGAATGGAAATTTAATTAAATAGTTTAAAAAAAAGGAGGTTCACTAAAAATAAGTTAATTATTTTTAGTGGATCTCTACTTTTTTTACCATAAGTGTTGCGAAAAAAAATCAAAGGAAGTATAATGACTTTGGTTAAAAAGAAAGCGGTTTCTTTTTAAAAAATATGTTATTAAAAGGAGAAGAAAATGAAAGACTTTATCTTGCGGTATGGACTGTTAGTATGGACAGGATTAATGGGAATTTTTTTAAGTATTGGTCTTTATTTCAATACAGCCATTATTAAAGTTTCAGACGCCTACTACTACGCTAATCGGACTTTTTACTTAGATAACAGCCCCTTAATTCGCATTGGTAAAATTTTTTTACATCATGAAGGAGGAAGCGGTCTTTTTACTTTAATTATTTTAGGAATTCTCACGGGACTTCCCTTAATGTTTTATGTTTTTTATAATTTGAAAAAAAGAGGTCATGAAACGAAGGTGCCTCTTTTGTTAATGTTACCTTTATTTTTGTTTTTAGTTCCAAGTAATCAGCTGCTCTTAAGTTTTGTCTTCTGGTTTGCTACGTCCTTAGTCTTCTCATTATTTTTAGCAGATTATTTAAAACCTATTACAACTTATCATTATGCTTAAAAATTATTTAAAAAAATAAAGGAGAAAACAGGACTCCTTTACTTAAAACAATAGGAAGGAAGACCACGGTCTTCCTTCCTATTGTTTTTAAAAGGCTAATTGTTGGTGTTCTTTATTAATATTGCCAATAAATTCTGGGGGCCAGAGAATAAACGTCGCTTTACGCTTCACGGCTTCTTGATGAATGAAACCAAAACGTCTTGAGTCATTGGAGGCTGGACGATTATCTCCAAGAACGAAATAATAATCAGGAGGGACGATAATTTGCCCACAACCATGGTATAAAGAAAAATCTTCCGTATAAATTTTTCCCTTAGGACCGGTTAAGTATTTTTCGTCAATTCCTTGACCGCTAATGTATAAAATTCCTTGGGAAAATTCGATCACATCTCCTGGAAGACCCACTACTCGTTTAATATAAGTAGCATCTTCTTCATCAGGTGCTTTAAATGTCACCACATCAAAACGAGAAATGTCTTTAGGTTCAACGGCTAAAATATAAGCATCGTTTGGAATATTAGGTTCCATGGAAGTGCCAGTAACGTGAATATAACTTAGAGACAGTTGCCAAAAAATAAATGTGACAGAGAGAAAAAATAGGCCAGCTAGGAGTAGTTTTTTCATAGAAGCTCTCTCCTTTAATTAAATAATTCTCATATTTTATTTAAATTTTATCATCTAATTATCATCTTGCCTAGAAATAAGTCTGGAAAAGAGTAAGTCTTTTTAAACAATTTTCCCCTGTGATGAATTCTTCTGAAAAATCGGTTATAATAGTCATAGCTCAATTTATGAGGTGAAGAAAGTGAAAAAAATATTAGTTGTAGACGATGAAAAACCAATTTCAGACATTGTCAAATTTAATTTAACAAAAGAAGGTTATGAAGTTCATACGGCTTATGATGGAGAAGAAGCTTTAGAAAAAGTGACAGAAGTAGAGCCGGACTTAATTTTATTAGACTTAATGTTACCAAAAATGGACGGTTTAGAAGTCGCCCGGGAAGTACGAAAAAATTATGATATGCCGATTATTATGGTCACAGCCAAAGATTCGGAAATTGATAAAGTTTTAGGCCTTGAATTAGGGGCTGACGATTACGTGACCAAACCTTTTTCTAATCGAGAATTAATTGCCCGAGTGAAAGCTAATTTAAGACGGGGGCAAGGGGCACAAAAAGTGGAAGAAGTATCCACTGATTTAGAAATCGGGGACTTAACCATTCATCCCGATGCTTACATGGTAACCAAACGAGGAGAACAAGTAGACTTAACACACCGAGAATTTGAATTGCTTCATTATCTTGGAAAACATTTAGGCCAAGTGATGACTCGGGAACATTTATTACAAACTGTTTGGGGTTACGATTATTTTGGGGATGTTCGAACGGTGGATGTTACGGTTCGACGCTTAAGAGAAAAAATCGAAGACAATCCCTCTCATCCCACTTATTTAGTCACTAGACGTGGGGTAGGTTATTATTTAAGAAATCCAGAATAAGGAGTAAGGCATGAAAAAGAAAATTCGCTTTTTCCAATCTGTTAATTTTAAGATTGCTATTGCCTTTATTTTGCTGTTGTTAATTTCCATTGAAATCATCGGGGCTTATTTTATCCGGGAGTTGGAAAAAAATACGATTTCTGATTTTGAAACCTTAACGAATTCGCAAGTGGAAACGTTAGGAAAAAGTTTAACTCAAGAATTAGAAAATACTGCCGTGGATAAAAATGAAGTGAATTTAAATTTGCGGAAAGTTTTAGATGATTTTGTCACAAGTGACACACTAGAGGTCCGGGTCGTTGACGATCGGGGCCTTGTGCGTGCTACTACGGATTTAACTAAGCAAAGTGATGTAGGCAAAAAAAATGATTTAAAAGTCTTAATGGATTTTTCTTCTTCAAGAAAAGAGGAAATTATTGACGAAAACGGTCGAAGAGTGTGGCGGAATATTGAGCCGATTTTTTCTTCTACTGGAACGGCGCCAATTGGGGTGTTGTATGTGAAAAGTGATATTGAAAAAAGATACAAAGATGTGAGTGACATTGCTTTAATCTTTTTCACCGCGTCACTACTTGCTGGAGGAGTTTCTATTGTGGTGGCCGTGTTAATTGCCCGCTCCATTACCCAACCTATTGATGAAATGAAAGAGCAAGCCTTAAGAATTGCCAGAGGAGATTATACGGGTAAAGTTAAAGTTTACGGGAAAGATGAGTTAGGACAACTGGCTGAAACCTTTAATGCTTTGTCTGAACAAATTGAAGAAACCCAAGATGCCATGGAGGCAGAAAGAAACCGACTAGATTCGGTTTTGTCTCATATGAACGACGGGGTTATTGCCACAGATCGAAGAGGAAATGTCATTATTATTAATGAAATGGCCATGAATCTTTTAGAAGTGGAAGCTCAAGAAGTCTTAGGAAGTTCTATTTTAAAATTGTTGGACATTGAAAAAGATTATACTTTAAGAAAATTACTAGAAGAACCAGGAGAAATTTTACTCGACTGGTCTGATGAAAGTAGTAATCACAATTTAATTTTAAAAGTAGATTTTTCCATGATTAGAAGAGAATCTGGTTTTATTTCCGGTCTGGTGTGTGTGTTACATGATGTCACCGAACAAGAAAAAAATGAGCGGGAACGGCGAGAATTTGTTTCCAATGTGTCTCACGAATTAAGAACCCCTTTAACCAGTATGAGAAGTTACATTGAAGCTTTGTCAGATGGGGCCTGGGAAAATCCAGAAATTGCCCCAAGTTTTTTAAAAGTGACTTTAGAAGAAACGGATCGGATGATTCGAATGATCAATGATTTGTTGAATTTATCCCGAATGGATTCAGGGAATACTCACCTTCAAACAGAATACGTTAATTTTAATGAATTAGTGAACTTTGTCTTAGATCGGTTTGATATGATTGTGCAAAATGAAGATCCTAAGGCGAAAAAATATGTGATTAAAAGAGAGTTTACCAAACGAGCCTTGTGGGTAGAAATAGATACGGATAAAATTATTCAAGTGCTAGATAATATTATGAATAATGCCATTAAATATTCTCCAGATGGGGGAACCATTACGTGTATTTTAATGGATACACATAATAATGTGATTTTTTCCGTGAAAGATGAGGGCCTTGGAATTCCGAAAAAAGATATTGGAAAAATATTTGAACGCTTTTATCGCGTGGATAAAGCAAGATCTCGTGCTCAAGGAGGAAGCGGTCTTGGTTTAGCCATTTCAAAAGAAGTCATGAAAGCCCACGGAGGAGACATTTGGGCAACGAGTGAAGAAGGGCAAGGATCTTCTTTTTATATTTCCTTACCTTATGAACCTTATGATGAGGAGTGGTGGGATTGAAAATAAAAGATAATTTTTTACGCTTTGCACTCCTTTTTTTAGTGGCTTTATCTTTAGTCTTATCCTATTTAATTTGGATGTCACCTATTACTTTTACTGACAGTAAAGAAGAAAATGAAACAGAAAAGGTGACAGCTCAAATTAATTCTAAATCAGCCACGGAAATTTATTTACCAAGTAAAGTCATTTGGCATAAAGAAGAAAAATTAATGTCTTCTAGAGAAAATTTATTAAACTTACTTCAAAGTGAGCTGATTAAAGGCACTTTTCAAACGTTAAATTTTGTGTCGGATAATCCTGCTGATTACCAAAAAATTCTCCAAGAAACAAAAGGGGTGGAACTGGATTACCCTAGTCATTTTCGTTTAGGAGATTACTTAAATATTTTTGATATTGAAATGTCTTTTAAAAATACAGCCTATGAAGATATTAATTTTAATAAATTATTTTTAGATATGGACAATGATGTCTTATATGTTATGGAAGATGCCACTTTTAAAGTGTATGAAACCAGTATGAAAGTAAATCAAAAAGCAATTAATAATTTGCTTTCTGCTAAAGAGAATACTTTTTTACCAGTTTCTATTGGTCATGAAAATTTTCCTACCCATTATTATGTTGAGACGGATTTTTCTTTACCAAAATACAGTTATATTTTAGGAACGCAACCTTATACGACGTTTACCACAGCTTTTTTTAAAGACAGTCAGAATTTAACCATTAACGATAATGGTTCTGAGCTTTTGTATTTTAATAATACAGGTGAAAGTCTTGCTATTGTGAACAGCACTGGAAAAGTCATTTACAATGGAAAAGTCACTCCAACTACAGATGAAGAAAGAAACTTTAGTGTGTACCGGAAAAGTTTTCCTTTTATTTCAGCCATTGCCACTCAGTTAGGTAATTTAAGATATTTTACTGAAGATAGTGGGACTTTAAGTTTCAATACTTATGTAGAAGGTTATCCTTTATTTTCAGAAGATAGTAAAGGACAAGTGAAAATTAAATTTACTGGGGAAAATGCCATTGAAATTGCTACGAATGTTCAGTCCATTCAAATTCCCATTCCAGCAGAAGAAAATGTTTCCGTAGAAAATACGAGTCAAATGCTTGAGAGTCTTCTTTCTCTAGGGGCTGATAAAGAGAAAATTTTCGATTTTGAAATAGGTTATTCTTGGCAAAAATTTTCTGAAACCACCCAAGCCATTGACTTAACCCCTACTTGGTTTATTAACTATGATAATGTGTGGTTAGCAAAAGATGACTTAGTAAAACGTTTGGGAGGGGAAAATTAAATGGATTTTAAAAAAATCGAAGGGATTTTCCTCATTGCTTTTTTAGGCTTGAATCTTTTTTTAATTTCTTTATTTGTGCAAAGTCGTTCTGAAGAAAGCAACTTAGGCAGCCAAGAAGAAAGAGATACGATTGAAGTCCGTTTAGAAAAGGATAAAATTACTTATGAAGGAAAATTAGCCAAGGAAAAACCTCAAGGATATTATTTATCCGCTGAAGAAACAAGCTATAAAATGGGGACAGAAGAAGATGAAACTTCTTCTTCATTAAACCAAAAAACCGAAACCTTTACAGAAGATATTTTAGTCAATGAAGATAGTTTAAAAGAAGATGTGTCTGCCTTTTTAAAAGGGGAGTCTTCTCCTTTACCAAACGAATACCAATATTTAGGGAAACCTTCTGATTTAAAAACGGATGCTCCTGTTATTTTAGCAGGGCAAAGTTATGAAAACTTACCTTTTTATGATGATACAGCTAAAATGCAGTTGAGTTTGAGAAATATTCAAGGAAAAGTTTATGAAATTCAAAGTGCTACTTATACGCATTTGGATAATATTGAAAGTTTAAGAGAAAAACAAGATTTAATTTCAGAAGCGGATGCCGTGTCTACTTTATATTACAATTCAAAAATTCCCCAAGAAACAAAAATTAATTGGATGATGCTCGCTTATGGAAGAATTTTAAAAGTTCGAGAAAAAAATGTCTACGTTCCAGTGTGGTTTGTTTCTTTATCTGCTCCTGATGAAAAACCTCGAGTGGAACAAGTGAATGCTGCTAATAATACAATTATTACAGGTAACACAGTTCCGGCAGTGGAAAACTAAAAAAATTTACGTTATACTAGGGGCGAAAAGGTAGGGATAGTTGTGGAAGAGATACAAAAAGGTTTAAAAGTGAGCATTTTAGCTAGTGGTAGTACAGGGAATTCCCTATTTGTTTCCTCTGGTAAGAAAAAAATTCTCGTTGATGCAGGACTTTCAGGAAAAAAAATTACCCAACTTTTAAATAGTATTGGGGAAGATCCTAAAAATTTAGATGCTATTTTAGTCACCCATGAACATCGGGATCACATTCATGGCGTAGGCGTTCTGGCTAGAAAATATAAAATGGATGTTTACGCTAACGAAAAAACTTGGGAAGCCATGGCTCCATTAATTGGTAAAGTGGACAACAGTCAAAAACAAATTTTTCCCATGGGTAAAACCTTAACCATAGGAGATGTGGATATTGAAAGTTTTGGAGTAAGTCACGATGCCATTGCTCCTCAATTTTATCAATTCCATAAGGATAATAAAGCTTTTGTAATGCTCACGGACACTGGTTATTGTTCTGATCATGTTCGGGGAATTATTAAAAATGCCGATGCTTATTTAGTGGAAAGTAATCACGATTTAGAAATGTTGCGCATGGGAGCCTATCCTTGGAGTTTGAAACAACGGATTTTAGGGGACAAGGGACATTTATCTAATGATGATGGGGCCTTAGTGATGACGGATGTTTTAGGAAATAAAACGAAACGGATTTATTTAGGACATTTGTCTAAGGAAAATAACTTAAAAGAGATTGCCCATTTAACCATGGAAAATGTTTTAAAAGAACATGATCTGGGAGTAAATTACGATTTTAAAGTCTACGATACGGATCCTGAAGAGGCCACAAGTTTATTTGCTATTTAAAAAAGAGTCCAAGACTATTCCGTCTTGGGCTCTTCTTCTTTTAAAATCAAAGTGAAATTATTTTCTCCATGTAAGAGTTGGAGTAAATTTTGTAAAAGTAATAAAATCCAAGCAAAAGCTAAAATAAAAGCTACCATTTCAAAAGCTGTTAAGGAAAGATAACCAACTTTTTGAAATAAAATATCACAAACTAAAAGCACGCCGGCAATGGCGTAAGAAATGCCTAAAAATTCCTTGGTCACATTAGGTAATAGCCAATAAATAGCAATAATTAAAATTAAAATACTGTAGACTAAAAAATTCGCTGCTTGATTATGAAGCTCATGGAGTTTTCCTAAACCATTATTAGGGAAAAAACCAACGAGAAACAAATTTAGTGCTGTTAAGGTGAGTAACACCCGTAAAATAGTGAGTTTTAAAGTTTTAGGAAATTTGTGCTGTAAAGCCACAAATAAATAATCCACTAAAGCCGTCATTAATAAAGAAGCGACCATTAAAGTAAAATTAAATTGCCAACTGTTTTTGGCATTATCCGTGCCTAAAAAGCTGAAATTTTTTTGCCACCATAATAAAGAACGATTGGTCATCATGGAAAAACCAACGCCGCCCACAATTACTGCTCCTAAAACTTGTAAAATTAATTCTGGGGATAAACTTTTAGCAAAATAAATCATCGTGTAATTAACTATACTGGTAAATAACATAAATAAAAGAGTCGCCGTGTAAAGATCAAAAGTTGCTTTAGCAAAAATAATTCCTAACATCCAAAAAACCACTAAAATAATAAAACCTAACATAATAGCAAAAGAAATTAAAATCGTCGGTAAATTGCGCCAGTAAATAAAAGCTGCTGGGGTATTTTTTTCATGACGTTTTTCTTTAATAAAAAAATAAGAAAAAGACAGCATACCAAAAATCAAACCCAGTAAAAAAACAAAGCTGGCAATGGAAACATTTCCGGTTAAGGGAACTTGGGTGATTTTTTGCTGCTGAAAATACCAAAAGAAAATAACTGAAGCTAAAAGAGTGGGTAAGAAAAACCAACGAATCGTATTGCTTTGGGTATTTTTTTTGTGGTCTCCTTGAGATAATAAAATTTTTTCTCCTTGAACACTAATATGCAGTTCTTTTTTAGTATCAAGAGGTAACGTTTCTAATTGTTCTTTGGTTAACGTAAATGAAAATTTTTTCTCCATATAAACTCCTTTAAAAAATAGCAAGTTAAAAGTAATTTATTTTTTTTTACTTACTATTACGATGAACAAAATGAAAGGGAATGGGACAAATGTCCTACTCCCTTAACTTGTCATAAACGGTTATCTAAGTTTTTTGAACAAAGGGTTAATGAAAGAGTAATTAAAGACGGTGAATTTCAATGACGCTGCCGGTTTTAGCGTCAGCAGAAAATTCGTATTGGACAATTTTTCCATCTTCTAAACGATTAATGCCCCCATAATAAATTTCTTGGGTAATGGCAAATTTTTGCTGAGGTCTTTTTTTCGACTCAATCCAAGAGCCTTCAATGGGACCTTCTTTTAAAAAAGCATTTTTTACATGATTTAAGACAGTTTCTGGAGAAACAGTTTTTTTATCTTTTAATAAAGCTACCCCGTAGCTGCCAATAAGTGCACCAATACTTAAGCCAAAGGCAAGTCCACCTTTAAAAAATAACCGGGAATCTTCTTGGTTCATTGTTATCCCTCCTTAAAGAATAGGTTTTCTATATTGTAGCACACATTTTTAGGATAATAAAAAAGCAAATCTAACAAAAATAGATTATTTTAGGCTATAATAGGGAAAGAAAAAAATTATTATGAGACAGGAGACGATTAAATGGAAGAAAAAACATTTCAACGCATTAAAGAATTAACTGAACTTCAAGGGACTTCAGGTTTTGAACAAGATGTTAGAAGCTATATGGCTGAAAACATGAAACCTTTCGTAGATAAAATTGAATACGATGGTTTAGGCGGGGTATTTGGTCTTAGAGAAAAAGAAAATGCCAAAAGAATCATGGTTGCTTCTCACATGGATGAAGTTGGCTTCATGTTAGTGAACATTAAAGATAACGGGATATTTGTAGTGCAACCTTTAGGAGGTTGGAATCCTTATGTTGTCTCTGCCCAACGTTTTACACTAAAAACTAAACAAGGAGACTATCCAGTTATTTCTTCTTCCGTACCACCTCATTTGTTACGGGGAACAGCTGGACAAGCAGCGGTTCAAGTGACCGA